>DAOUBE010000231.1:0-3872 GCA_034432835.1 Dehalococcoidia bacterium
ATTCTCCCGTGGCACCCCTAACAGAGGGGCAGCCCCCTCTGCACTCCCCCTGGCCTGGCCCCAGCCATGGGCTAGGCCCCCTCCGCCGCCGCCCGGCGCCCGCTGCCCCCCCTGGAAAACAACTGCACCAAGAACAAGGGGGCCAGCAGCGTGGTGACAATGGTCATGAGTATGGCCACACCAAAGAGCTCCGAGTCCACCACGCCCCGGGCCAGGCCGATGCCGGCGATGATCAGCGCCACCTCCCCTCGTGGCAGCATGCCGATTCCCACGCGAGAGGCGCCCCTCAGGTTGAACCCCAGTCCGAAGGCCGGGACCCCACAGCCCACCACCTTTCCCACAATGGCCAGCAGGCTGATGACAACGCCAAACAGAATGGCCGCCCGCATGGCCGACACGTCCACCAGCATGCCCATCACCACAAAGAACACCGGCACCAGGGCCTCGTACAGCCCGTGCATCCGCTCTCCCAGCCGGCGCCCGAACTCCGTGTGGGACAGGGCCAGCCCTATGGAGTAGGCCCCGATGATCAGGGCCAGGCCGAAGCTCTCCGCCAGGCCCGCCGCCAGCAGCGCCAGCGCCAGCCCGATGGCCACGGCCGCCCCCGACACCCTTAGCCTCCCCACCAATCGGGCGATGTACCCCGAAGCCAGGAAGGCGACGCCCGTCAGACCCAGCCAGAAGCCGAAGGCCTTCAGCGCCACCAGCCCCACCTCCCCCGCCGACACGCTGCCCGCCTCGGAGATACCCACCACAATGGTCAGCACCAGTATCCCCAGGACGTCGTCAATGACCGCCGCTGCCAGGATGGTCACCCCCTCGGGGCTGGCCAGGCGCCCCAGGTCCGACAGCACCCTGGCCGTGATGCCCACCGACGTCGCCGTCATGATGGCACCCATGAACAGCGCCCGGGGGTCGGCCAGGCTCTCCGCAAAACCGAAGAGGACCGTGGCATACATCCCAAAGAGGAAGGGGAGCACCACACCCCCCAGGCCCACCAGAAAGGCGGGGCCGGCGTACCTCATGAACTGACGTAAGTCTGTCTCCAATCCAACCAGGAACAGGAGCACCACGGAAGCTATCTGGGCAATGGAGTAGAGTTCATTGGAGACTGGGATCCCTCCCGCGGCCTCGGGCTTGGGGAACAGGGGGTCCAGCCCAAAGTAGCTGATTCCCCCCAAGGCATAAGGACCTATGATGATCCCTGCCACCAGCTCTCCCAGGACTGGCGGTACCTTCAGGAACCGTTCCGCCACCTCTCCCGCCAGCTTGGCTGCTATAAGAATGACGCCAAGCTGAACCACCAGATGCATGATGATTTCCTGCACGTTATCTTCGGGCATCTTTCCTTACCCACAAGCGAAATCTGGCCTAAACGCTAAGCGGTGATTATACCACCAGATACGCTGCCTCACACCCAGAGCACAAAGCCACACAACCTACGGTTATCGTCTAGAGCTGGCCTTGACACCCAGCCAGTGGAGCAGGATATGGCCTTGGGCGTAGAATAAGATATCCTTTTGTTACAGCGTCGGTTATGTCCATGAAGAGCACACCGACGCAGAAGGGGGAAGCCATGGAAGGCTGGGCAGGAGTGGTACTGGCGGCGGGCGTTGGTACCCGCATGAAATCCAGGACTCCCAAAGTCCTACACCCGGTATGCGGCAAGCCCATGCTGGCCTACCCGGTGGAGGCCCTGCGAAGGGCCGGCCTTCGCCGCATCCTGGTTGTAGTCTCGCCTCAGACCGAGGAGGGCGCCCGGGCCCTGCTGGGCACCTCCGTGGACTACGTGCGCCAGGACCTTCCCCTGGGCACCGGCCACGCTCTCCTCCAGACCAGGAGCTCCATTGGGGGAGTGGGAGACCTCCTGGTGCTGAACGGCGACCTTCCCCTCATCCGGCCTGATACCCTCCTGAGGCTTATGGAGTCGCACCGCCGCGCTGGAGCCACCGTGACCCTCCTCACCTCCACCTCCTGCCCACCGGAGGGGATGGGCCGGGTCATCAGGGACGCCTCGGGCCGCGTGGTGAGCATTGTGGAGGAGGCCGAGGCCACAGCCAGCCAGCGGGACAACCCGGAGGTCAACGGTGGGGCCTACTGCCTCCGCGCCTCCTGGGCCTGGCCCACCCTGGGTACCCTCCAGCCTCGTGCCAAAGGCGAGGTCTATCTGACGGACCTGGTGGCCCAGGCAGCCTCCCAGGGCCAGGTGGTGGAGGCCTGCGCCACCGATGGCTGGGAGGTCCAGGGGGTCAACGACCGCCTCCAGCTAGCTCGCGTGGAAGGGGTGATGCGGGCCAGGATAAGGGAGCGCTGGATGCTGGAGGGGGTCACCATGCTGGACCCGGCCAGCACCTTCATCGACGCCGATGTGCACATAGGCCAGGATACAGTCATCTACCCCAACACCATTCTCCTGGGCAGGACCCAGGTCGGCGAGGCCTGCCACATAGGGCCCTCCAGCGTGGTGCGAGACTCTACCGTGGGAAACGGGTGCCGCGTCACGGCCTCCTTCCTGGAGGAAGCCACCCTGGAGGACGGTAGCGACGTGGGTCCCTTCAGCCACCTCCGTCCCGGGGCGTGGCTGGGACCGGGGGTCCACGTGGGCAACTTCGCCGAGGTCAAGAACAGCCGCCTGGGCCGGGGTACCCTCATGGGGCACTTCAGCTACGTGGGCGACGCCCTCATTGGGGAAAGGGTGAACATCGGGGCCGGGACCATCACCTGCAACTTCGACGGTGTGCGCAAGAACCAGACGGTGGTGGAGGACGGCGCCTTCATAGGCAGCGACACCATGCTAGTGGCGCCGGTAACCGTGGGGGCGGGGGCTGCCACCGGCGCCGGGGCCGTGGTCACCAGGGACATCCCTCCCCGCGCCTTGGCCGTGGGCGTCCCCGCAAGGGTGGTCCGCCAACTTCCAGAGGGCTAGCCCAGCGTAGGGGGACACCGGACCCCTCGGTACAGACAAAGGAGGAGATACCCCCTCAGGGTATCTCCTCCTTTAAGCTACAGCCTTACGTGTTAGTATGACTACTTCTGTGTCACGATAAGGGGCCAGCTAGCCCGTACGCCATCGGTGCTCTGGGCCACCACGGAGTACAGGCCCTGCTGAATCTGGACGGGCAGCTTGTCAAGGTGGAAACGGAAGGCGCCGCCGCTGTTGGCCGTCTCAGAGCCCAAGATCATGGGCTCCTCGCCGAAGACCGAGGTAGTGATAACGATCTTGATAAGGACAGGCTCACCAGGAGTGAAACCGCCACCGACGACATCCAGGGCAGGCTGGCCCACAGGCGTCTTGTCCCAGTTCAGCACGAAGATGCTAGGGTTGGGCCCGCCCTGGTTTTGCTGGCCAGTGGGTGAGTTGGAGTTGGTAGCGAATACTACACCAGTCACAAGACCAGCTATAAGAAGGAACACAACTACCGGCAAGTACCTGTTATTGAGAAGGCGCCTCATCGGACCCCCTTTCTAAATCGTAAAGACACTGCCATGGCCTAAAACGGTTCAGATTCCACAAAAAAACGCGCACTTAACTTCTCGAAGCGCTGGACTAATCATATTAGCCTGGGTAGTTAATGTCAAGTACCTTAGTGCGTGTGTAGCAGGGAGTTTTCCAGCGGCGCGGCAAACACCACCTACCTGACCGGGCCATGCCAGCCCTCAGCCCGCTGGTTTCCACCACCCGCTTACCACGCCCCGCCCCAATAGGCTCCCCATGTATGATAAGGCTACCGTAGTAAAAGCTAAAATAAAGTTTGAAGCAATTAGCCCCCTCGTCTGAAAAAGTTCAGATAGATATGAGACAGTAGGCGTGGAAAAGTAGAAGCAGAAGGGGCCACACTTCTGGGTGAGAATAGACCAGAAAGGAGGTGGCC
>DAOUBE010000232.1:0-8030 GCA_034432835.1 Dehalococcoidia bacterium
ACTCCGTCCCCTGCCGGAGGTTCGGGGGTGTCCCCCGAAAACCCATCGAGGGCGGGTGGGTGGGACCAAACCCAATCCTTCTCGGGTGGCCAGATGTAAGGTACAGGATGGTGGCCCTAGGTCAAGGCTGGCCTAGAACAGGGGGAGTGCAGAGGGGCTGCCCCTCTGCTAGGGGTGCCGGGGAGAATCCCCAAGGCCTCGCCCTTGGCCCACACTTCCCTGAGGTGGTCAGTGAGAGCATGTGACCAGGGAAGGTGAAGAGTGGGTGCAGGGCGTGCCCTGCCAGGGTGCACCCTGCCACCAGGCCCCTCTCCTGAGGCTGCCCTTCCAGTACCCTATCATCAGGGCCTCCAAAACAGACCGTCGGCTTCGTCTATAGACAACCACCGGCGGAAAGCACCAAGACCTGCCCTTTTCATAACGTTAACTCCCTGTAGCTGTTACCGCCCCTCTAAGGTAAAATAATAGGACTATGAACACAGAGGGCCCTAGAATACCTGCTGCCGCGCCCTCCGTGGCGCGCCTCATCGAGGAGCTGGGCAAGCTCCCTGGCATCGGCCCCAAGAGCGCCCAGCGCCTCACCTACCACATCGTACGCCTCTCCCGGGAGGAGGCCCGGGCCCTGGCCGAAGCCATCCTCAACGTCAAGGAGAAGTCCCTCTTCTGCTCCACCTGCCAGAACATCGCCGACCAGGACCCCTGCACCATCTGCTCCGACTCCCGTCGTGACCGCTCCCAGATATGCGTGGTGGAGGAGCCGGTGGACGTCCTCTCCCTGGAGAAGGCCCGTTGCTACAACGGCCTCTATCACGTCCTCCACGGCATGATCTCCCCTATGAACGGCGTAGGCCCGGAGGACCTGAAGATCAAGGAACTCCTTTCCCGCCTCAGGGGGAATTCCGTCAAGGAGGTTATCCTGGCCACCAGCATGACCCTGGAGGGCGAGGCCACAGCCATGTACATCCAGCGCCTCATCGCCCCTCTGGGGCTGAGGGTGACCCACCTGGCCCGCGGCCTCCCCGTGGGCGGCGACCTGGAATACGCCGACGAGGTCACCCTCTCCAGGGCCTTCCAGGGCCGGCAGGAGTTCTAGCCTGTGCCCCGGACCCGCACCTATAGGACCGAGGCTCTGGTAATCAAGACCCACCCCCTGGGTGAGGCCGACCTCCTGCTAACCCTCTACACCCCCTCATTGGGCAAGGTGAGGGCCGTGGCCAAAGGCGCCCGGAAGCTCACCAGCAAGATGATCGGCCACCTGGAGCCCCTGACCCGCGTGGAGTTGGCCCTGGCCCAGGGCCGCAATCTAGATACTGTTACCCAGGCCCAGGTCCTGGACAGCTTTGCCCAGGTCAAGGCTAGCCTGGAAGCCACCTCCCGCGGCCTCTACCTGGCCGAACTGGTAGAAGGCTTCGGTGTGGAAGGAGTTGGCAGCCCTGCCCTCTACAGCCTCCTCCTGGACTGCCTGTCTGCCCTGGATTCGCCGGCCCACCCATCCCTGGTCCTCCTGTACTTCCAGCTCCACCTCCTCAAGCACTCCGGCTTCATGCCCGAGTTCTACCAGTGCGTGGAGTGCCACAGCGAAATCAGACCCGGGCAGCACCGCTTCAGCCCCACCACCGGGGGTGTCCTTTGCAAGGACTGCAGCCCCTCTGGTAAAGTAACTATGCCTCTTTCCCTGGGGGCCCTGAAGGTGCTAAGATTCCTCGACAGGTCCTCCCTGGAGGATGCTATGAGGTTGAGACTGTCCCAGTCCCTGGAGAGGGAGGTCTGGGACCTGCTTCAATCGACGGTGAGGTACTGGCTGGAGCGGGATGTGCGCTCGGCCGCCTTCATGCATTGGCTGCACACGGAAAGCCGGGGCCCCGTTGCTGGTACAACAAGCATGTAAGGAAGGGGCTATGTTTTCGAAAATACTCATCGCCAATCGTGGTGAGATTGCGTGCCGCATTATCCGCACCTGTCGGCGCATGGGCATCGCCACCGTCGCCATCTACTCCGAGGCTGACGCGGGCGCCCTCCACGTTCGCATGGCCGATGAGGCAGTTTTCGTCGGCCCGTCACCGGCAATCGAGAGCTACCTGAACATCCCAGCGGTCATCGAAGCCGCCCGCAAGACCGGCGCCCAGGCCATCCACCCGGGCTACGGTTTCCTCTCCCAGAACGCCACCTTTGCCCGTGCCTGCCATGACAACGGCATCACCTTCATCGGCCCCTCACCTCAGGTCATGGAGCGCATGGCGGACAAGCTCCTGGGCCGGGACCTGGCCAGCCAGGCAGGTTTGCCAGTCCTTCGCGGTACCCCCGCAGAGCTGAAGCGCTCCACCGCCGTGGCCCACGCCCGGGCCCTGGGCTTCCCCCTCATGGTCAAGGCCGCCAACGGCGGAGGCGGCATTGGCATCCAGATTGTTCACAACCCCGACGACCTGAAGCGCGCCATGGACCTGGCCAGCAGGGTGGCCCAGAAGGCCTTCGGCAGCTCCAAGCTCTACCTGGAGCAGTACCTGGAGCGCGCCTCCCACCTGGAGGTCCAGGTGGTGGGCGACAACTACGGCAACATCATCCACATGTATGAGCGCGATTGCTCTGTGCAACGCCGCAACCAGAAGGTGGTGGAGGAGGCCCCCTCGGCCAAGCTTACCCCCGAGCAGCGGGAACGCCTTACAGGCTACGCCCTGGCCCTGGCCCGCTACCTTGGCTACACCAACGTGGGCACCATCGAATTCCTGGTGTCCGAGAGCGGTGAGGCCTTTTTCTTGGAGATGAACACCCGGCTCCAGGTGGAGCACGGCGTGACCGAGATGGTTACCGGCGTGGATATGGTGGAGCTCCAGATTCGCATCGCCGCCGGCGAGCCCCTGCCCCTTCGCCAGGAAGACGTCAAGCTCAACGGCCACGCCATGGAGGTCCGCGTTTACTCCGAAGACCCCCAGACCTTCCTCCCCTGCACCGGCAAGGTGGAGGTGCTACGGGAGCCCTCCAGAGAGCACGTCCGCGTGGATAGCTGCCTCTTCCCAGGCCTGGAGATCACCCCCTTCTACGACCCCATGCTGGCCAAGGTCATGGCCTGGGGGCGCAATCGTGACGAGGCCCGGAAGCGCCTCCTGTCCGCCCTCTCGGCCTACTGGCTGGAAGGCGTGGTCACCAACCTGCCCCTCCTTTCCGCCACCCTGGAGCACCCCGATTTCGCCTCGGGTAACTACAACACCCGGTTCCTTTCCGAGGTAGTCTTGCTACTGTGGGAGCAGTCGCAGATGGGTGCCTTCAGTAAGAACAGTGCCAGCGACAGGGAGATGGCTGCCGCCATAGCCGTGGCCCTTCTTATGGCCCGTAGTCAGACAGCCACGCCCCCGGGCTACGCCAGCATCAACCGCACCCCCAGCCCCTGGCTCACCGAGGGTCGGCTTCAGCAGATGGCGGCCCGCACCATGGCCCAGCGAGGTTGGCGATGAAGCGGGTCCGCATCCGAGTGGGGGAGAAGTGGTACGACGTGGAGGTGGAAGACCTGTCCACCTCCCCTGTTAGAGTCATGGTGGACGGCCAGCCCGTCCTGGTGGAGGTGGAAGGGCTGCCCAGAGCCAAGGCCTCCACCCCTGCCGGTGACCTGTCCTCGCCTGCCAGCACCAAGGCCAAACGCTCTGCCCCGGCGGAGACGGCCTTTGAAAAACTCCTCCGCAGCCCCATGCCCGGCCGCGTCCTGGCTGTGACGGTGAAGCCCGGCCAGAAGGTCTCCGCCGGCCAGGAGGTCTGCATCATCGAGTCCATGAAGATGGAGCAGACCATACGCGTCTCCCGGGACGGCAAGGTCAAGAAGGTCCCCATCAAGCCCGGCCAGCAGGTCAACTCCGGCGACCTGCTGGTAGAGCTGGAGTAGGAGACCACAGTTCCCTCAAAGGGCACCTAAGACGCTGCTGAAAAGACCATCTATAGTCGGTATCGTGCCAAACTCACCGATGACACCCATCGTACAGCGGCGGAATGCAAGGGAGAAGGCAGCGTAATCCACCAACAGTTTCCTTTGCGTTGCATGGCCACCCTCCCATCCCTAACCCCTTGGTGCTAGAATAATCGTTGGCCTTCTAGTCCAGATGTTCCAGCAGAGGTACCGACTTTATGCCCCAGGGCTTTATCCACGTCAAGGGTGCCCGTGAGCACAACCTCAAGAACATAGATGTCACCATACCCCGGGACAAGCTGGTGGTCATCACCGGCGTCTCCGGCTCGGGCAAAAGCTCCCTGGCCTTCGACACTATCTACGCCGAGGGCCAGCGCCGCTACGTGGAGTCCCTCTCCGCCTACGCCCGCCAGTTCCTGGGCCGCATGGAGAAGCCCGACGTGGACTACATAGAGGGCCTCTCCCCGGCCATCTCCATAGACCAGAAGGGCGTCTCCCACAACCCTCGCTCCACCGTAGGCACCGTCACCGAGGTGTATGACTACCTGCGCCTCCTCTTCGCCCGGGTGGGCCGCCCCCACTGCCCTCAGTGCGGCCGCCCCGTGGCCCGTCAGACCGTCCAGCAGATAGTGGACTCCATCCAGTCCCTGCCCGGCGGCAGCCAGGTCATGATCATGGCCCCCAAGGTGCGTCACCGCAAGGGTGAGCACAAGGATGTCTTAGAAGAGGCCCGCAAGGCGGGCTTCGTCCGCGTCCGCGTGGACGGCCAGGTCCTCCGCCTGGAGGAGGCCGTCGCCATGAGCCTGGACAAGCAGAAGTGGCATGATATCGAGATCGTGGTGGACCGGATCACCATCGGCCCCGACCTGGAGGTGACCCGCCTCACCGACTCCGTGGAGACGGCCCTGAAGCAGGCCGGCGGCGTAGTGCTGGCGGCCGTCCAAGGCGGCGAGGAGATGCTCTTCTCCGAGAGCCTGGCCTGTGTCTACTGCAACGTCAGCCTCCCCGAGCTGGAGCCCCGCAGCTTCAGCTTCAACAGCCCCTACGGCGCCTGCCCCACCTGTACCGGCCTGGGCTTCCGCCTGGAGATCGACCCCGACCTGGTCATCCCCAACAAGAACCTTTCCTTAGCCCAGGGCGCCATCATGCCCTGGACCCGGGCAGGCTCTTCCAGCCCCTGGTACATGAGCCTGCTGGAGTCCCTGGCCCGCAGCTACGGCTTCTCCACCAAGACGCCCGTCAAGGAGCTGCCTCAGGAGGCCCTGGACATCATCCTCTACGGCACCAATGGCCGCACGGTGACCATGCGCCACCGCACCCAGATGGGTAAGGTCTATAGCTGGGAGACCAACTTCGAGGGGGTAATCCCCAACCTGGAGCGCCGGTACAAGGAGACCGAGTCCGATTACATGCGCCAGGAGATCGAGCGGTACATGTCCTCCCACCCCTGCCAGGCCTGCCAGGGCAAGCGCCTCAAGCCCGAGGCCCTGGCGGTGAAGGTCTGCGGCCTGAATATCATGGACGTCTGCGCCATGACCATCAGCAAGGCCCTGGCCTGGGTCCGGGCCATCGCCGACGAGGCCAACCCCAACCCGCCCGGCGGCGGCCTCACCCCCAGGGAGCACACCATCGCCAGGCAGATACTCAAGGAGATCGCCGCCCGGTTGGTCTTCCTGGACGACATCGGCCTGGGGTACATCACCCTGGACCGCAGCGCCACCACCCTTTCGGGTGGGGAGGCCCAGCGCATCCGCCTGGCCACCCAGATCGGCTCCGCCCTCACCGGGGTGCTGTACGTGTGCGACGAGCCCACCATTGGCCTGCACCCCATGGACGACAGCCGCCTCATCGAGACCCTGAAGCGGCTGCGAGACCTGGGCAACACGGTGCTGGTGGTGGAGCACGACGAGGCGGTCATGCGGGCGGCCGACTGGATTGTGGACCTGGGGCCCGGTGCCGGCGAGCACGGCGGCCGCATCGTGGCGGCGGGCACTGTCCAGGACATCATGGCCTGCCCCGACTCCATTACGGGCCAGTACCTCAGCGGGGCACGTCAGATACCCCTCCCGGAAAAGCGCAGGAAGGGCAATGGCCACTCCATCGTGATCAAAGGGGCCAGGGAAAACAACCTAAAGAATATTGACGTGGAAATACCCCTGGGGTTGCTGGTGTGCGTCACGGGCGTGTCAGGCTTAGGAAAGAGCACCCTAGTGTACGACGTCCTGTACAAGCGGCTGGCCCAGCACTTCTACCATGCCAAGGACAAGCCGGGCGACCACGATGATATTTTGGGCCTGGAGTACATAGATAAGGTGGTGAACATAGACCAGTCCCCCATAGGGCGGACGCCTCGCAGTAACCCCGCCACCTACACGGGGGCCTTTACCCCCATCCGCGAGCTCTTCGCCACGGTGCCCGAGGCTCGTGCCCGTGGCTACCAGCCTGGCCGGTTCTCCTTCAACGTGCGCGGTGGCCGGTGTGAGGCCTGCCAGGGTGAAGGATACACCCAGATCGAGATGCAGTTCCTCCCCGATGTGACCGTGCCCTGTGAGGTCTGCCACGGCCAGCGCTACAACCGCGAGGCCCTGGAGATCCTTTTCAAGGGCAAGAACATCGCCCAGGTGCTGGACATGACCGTGGCTGAGGCTCTGGAGTTCTTCTGGAACTTCCCCAAGGTCCGCTCCAAGCTGGAGACCTTGCGGGATGTGGGCCTAGGGTACATCAGGCTGGGACAGCCGGCCACCACCCTTTCGGGCGGCGAGGCCCAGCGGGTGAAGCTGGCTACGGAGCTTTCCCGTCGGGCCACGGGGCGCACCCTCTACCTGCTGGACGAGCCCACCACCGGTCTCTCCTTCGAGGACAGTGCGGCCCTGCTACGGGTGCTCCACCGGCTGGTGGACGCAGGCAACACCGTGGTCCTCATCGAGCACCACCTGGACATGATCAAGAACGCCGACTGGATTATAGACCTGGGACCAGGCCCCGGGGACGAGGGCGGCCGGGTCATTGCCCAGGGGGTGCCAGAGCAGGTGGCGCGGGTGGAGCATTCCTACACGGGCCAGTACCTGAGGAAGGTGCTGTGGGGGGCACAGGTCTCTGCTACGTGAGGGACCTTGGGGTGCCTGCGATGGCTTGTGAAGGAGGAGAGGGTGGCGGAAGTCCCAAGGACGGGCAAGGGGAACCACCGTGGGTACATGGGTAGAGTTGTGGGTCTCTTATCTCTAGCATCATGGTATGCCGGATGGTATGCCGGCCTGGGCTTGGGGAGCATGGGCATTCAACTTTGTTGGCGTTACCCATAAAGAGGGCAGCCACCCTTGGATAGACCCAGGTGGCTGCCCATCAGTGGTCGAAGAGGGTGGGGCTTGCTTATGCCCCAATGAGCTTGCGGAACTTGGAGTCGCTGCGGAAGGGTCCCACGATGGCCATGTTCAGCCGCTCCTCCCGCAGGACCTCCTCGGCGACACGCTTAACGTCCTCGGTGGTCACCAGGTCCACCCGGTCCAGGACCTCCTCCACCGTGTAGATACGGTGCAGCAATAGCTCCTGGGCACCGAACCACATGGCCGTGGCCCGGGTATCTTCCATACGGAGCAGAAGACGTCCCTTGGCCAGCTCCTTGGCCTTGTCCAGCTCTTCCTGGGTCAGGCCATTCCTTGCCATGGCAAGCTGGTCCAGGATTACGCCTGTGGCCTCGTAGGCATTGGCCGGGTCCAGGCCGTAGTAAACGGTGAGAGCGCCCGTGTCCCGGTAGTGGGTTACGGCGCTGTGAACGTCATACACCAGGCCACGGTTCTCCCGCAGCTCCATGAACAGCCGGCTGCTCATGCCCTCGCCCAGCACCACGTTTAGCAGGTCCAGGGCGTGGCGGTCGGGGTGATCGGCGGGCAGAGCGGGCAGGGCGATGCACATGTGGGCCTGCTCGGTCTTGCGCTGCTCCAGGGTCAGTCTGGGGGACACCTGGCCATCCAGCACCGGCTGCCAGGTCAGGGGACTGGCGGGCCGCCAGTCCTTCACCATCCTGGCGACCTCCTCCACCATATCCTCGTGGGAGATGTTCCCCGCCGCGCTTACCACCACGTTTCCTGGGGTGTACTGGACCTTCATATAGTCCACCAGGTCCTGGCGGGTCAGGGCA
>DAOUBE010000233.1:0-2400 GCA_034432835.1 Dehalococcoidia bacterium
CCTGGACTTTCAAGACTTCCTTATCATCCCTGTTGGGGCTCGTAGCTTTGGCGAGGCCATGGTGATGAGCACGGCTGTCCACAGGGCTATGGGACAGGTGCTGGCGCGCCTAGGCCAGCCTGTCCACGGCCTGGCCGATGAGGGGGGCTATGCGCCTCTTCTGGACTCCCACGAAGATGCCCTGCGGCTGCTGGTAGAGGCAGTGCGGGAGGCTGGGTACACACCGGGTGTCCAGGGGGACATCGCCTTTGCCATAGACGTGGCCTCCACCCAGTTCTTCTCCAGAGGGGTGTACCAGCTTAACACCGAAGGCCGCAAGCTCTCGGCGGCGGGCATGGTGGACCTCCTGGCCAATTGGGTGGATGCCTACCCGGTCATCTCCATTGAAGACGGCGCCGCCGAGGACGACTGGGAGGGCTGGCGGCTCCTGACCTCCCGGCTGGGCAAGCGAGTCCAACTCATAGGTGACGACCTTTTCACCACCAACCCTGCCAGGGTGCGTCTGGGGGTCCAGAAGGGTGTGGCCAACGCCGTCCTTATCAAGTTTAACCAGATTGGCACCCTCACCGAGACCCTGGAGGTGGTGGAGCTGGCACGGAGGTCAGGCTACCTGCCCGTCATCTCCGCTCGCTCCGGCGAGACGGAGGACTCCACCATCGCCGACCTGGCGGTGGCCACCGGGGCCGGCCAGATCAAGATAGGCTCCCTCCATCGCTCCGAGCGGCTGGCCAAATATAACCAGCTACTGCGCATCGAGGAGGAGCTAGGGCCACAGGCTATCTTCCGTGGGCGAGAGGTCTTCGCCTCTTTTAATCTCGCTTGAGGTGACGCTGCTATGACTACACAGGCGCGAAAGGTGCTGGTGACAGACTACACGTGGCCCTCCCTGGACATCGAGAGAGAGGTGTTGCGAGAGGTGGAGGCCGAGGTGGTGACTCCCTCGCCCGGCTCCGGCGATAGCCTGCTCTCCCTGGCCAGAGACGCCGACGCCATCATGACCTGCTTTGCTCCAGTTACCAGAGAGCTTCTCAACGAGGCTTCCAAGTGCCTGGTGGTGGCCCGCTATGGCATCGGCGTGGACAACATTGACGTGGACGCCTGCACCGAGCTGGGAATACTGGTTACCAACGTTCCCGATTACTGCGTGGACGAGGTCTCGGACCACGTCATGGCCATGCTCCTGGCGTGGAACCGCCGCCTGGCCCACTTCGATGCTCAGGTGAAGAAGGGGCAGTGGGACAAGACCGATCTTACCGTCCCTGTGATGCGCCTCAGGGGACGGAAGCTGGGCATCGTGGGCTTTGGCAAAATAGGCAAGGCCGTGTGCCAGAAGGCCAAGGCCTTTGGGCTGGAGGTGCTCGCCTTCGACCCCTACGTCTCCTCGGAGACCGCCACTGCCCTGGGTGCCCGCCTGGTGGACCTGCCCAGGCTGCTCCAGGAGTCGGACTTCGTCACCCTCCACACACCCCTGACGCCCGAGACCCGGCACATCATTGGCGAAAAGCAGTTGATGAGGATGAAGCCCTCTGCCTTTCTGATCAACGCTGCCCGGGGCCCTCTGGTGGATGACAAGGCCCTGTACCGCGCCCTGACCCAGGGCTGGATCGCCGGTGCGGGCCTGGATGTGCTGGAGGAGGCGCCCCCGCCACCGGACTATCCCCTGCTCCAGTTGGACAACGTCATCATCACGCCCCACGTGGCCTTCTTCTCCCAGCAGTCACTCCAGGAGCTGGAGCGACGCTCCGCCGCCGAGGTGGCGCGAGTCCTGCGGGGCGAGATGCCGGAGAATGTGGTGAACAAACAGGTGCTAGGGAAGGCTAGGGCCAAGCTCAAGCGAATGTAGGCCCCCTGGCCGTGCACCCACTCTGTCCCAGGTGCCCCGCGCTCTACGCCCTCCGTCCCAGGGCCGAGACTTAGGGCGTGTGGAGGGCCGGTGGGAAGGATGCGGTCCTTCTCTGATGCCGAGAGGGGCACTACTCTAGGCTAGGGTCCAGGGTCTAGGCCCCCTTGTAGTCCCCCTCGCCGGGTGACACACTGAAGGGCGCATACCGCCTAATGGATGCGGCGGCTTCAGGTACCCCACTCCTTGGCATCCCACCCCTCTCCTCAGGGCTATGGCCCACCAGGGCTAGCCCTGGACCCTCCTCTTTGGGTGCCCAAGATGGACCGTGTTTGGTTCCACCCACCCGGCAGGGCACGCCCTGCACCCACTCTTCACCTTTCTTGGTCCCATACTCTCACTGACCACCTCAGGGAAATGTGGGTCAAGGGCGAGCCCTTGAGGATTCTCCTCTGGCACCCCTAGCAGGGGCTGCCCCTCTGCACTCCCCCTGTTCTAGGCCAGCCTTGACCTAGGGCCACCATCCTGTAGCCTTACATCTGGCCACCCGAGAAGGATTG
>DAOUBE010000234.1:0-3070 GCA_034432835.1 Dehalococcoidia bacterium
CCTGGACTACAACACCCCAGCCCAGTATCTTACTAAGCACCACCCAGAACTGGTCCCTAAAATAGCCCGACTGTCTCATATGTACTGAACCAGTACATTTCCTTGAAGCCCCCTAGGCCCTGTGTTATCATGGCCCTGCAGGATACGGCCCAAAGATGCCTAGGAGACAGGTGGACATCACCATCTTCCCCCAGTTCCGAAGCGGTCTGTCCCCTTTGTGGCTCCGTCGGGCCGTCCTCAAGGCCCTGGACGTGGCCGCCCCAGGCCAGCCCTGGCAGGTCAGCCTGGTTATCGCCGACGACGAGACCGTCAAGCGGCTCAACGGCCAGTACCGTGGCCTGGATGAGGTCACCGACGTCCTCTCCTTCTCTATGCTCCACCAGGGCCACTGGGAGGGGGAGGGCCAGCCCACCAGCGCCGACAGCCAGGAACCCTTCATCGTGTATTACGAGGGGCCCCAGCCCCTGGGGGAGGTGATCATCTCGTACCCGCAGACGGTCCGCCAGGCCCAGGCTCAGGGCCACCCCGTCCAGCAAGAGCTGGGCCTACTCATCGTCCACGGCGTCCTGCACCTGCTGGGATACGACCACGTGGAGCCTGACCAGGAAGCCCAGATGAAGCACAAGGAGCAGCAGGCCCTGTCCCTGCTTTTTGGACAGTAGTGCCCGGGCCCCAGGTCCAAGCCTCTCCCAAGGGAGAGGGACAGGGCGAGGGCAAAGGAAGGGAATGACCTCTCAGGTCTTCTACAGGAAGTGGCGCCCCAAGAAGTTCTCCCAGCTTGTGGGCCAGGAGCCCATCTCCGCCACCCTGCGCCAAGCGGTGAAGCAGGGCAGGGTGGGCCACGCCTACCTCTTCTGCGGCCCCAGGGGCACCGGCAAGACCAGCACCGCCCGCATCCTGGCCAAGGCTGTCAACTGCCTTAATCCCCAGGACGGTGAGCCCTGCGACCAGTGCGGCCCCTGCCAGGCCATCAACGAAGGCCGCTTCACTGACCTCATCGAGCTGGACGCCGCCAGCAACCGTGGCATCGACGAGATTCGCAACATCCGGGACAAGGTGCACTTCGCCCCCAGCGAGGGCCGGTACAAGTTCTACATCATCGACGAGGCCCACATGCTCACCGAGCATGCCGCCAACGCCTTCCTCAAGACCCTGGAGGAGCCTCCCCCCCACGTCGTCTTCGCCCTCTGCACCACCGAGGCCCACAAGGTCCTGGCCACCATTGTCTCCCGCTGCCAGCGCTTCGACTTCCGCCGCCTCTCCCTGGACAGCGTCGTGGCCCAGCTCCAGTGGATCGCCACCGAGGAGGCCATGGAAGCGGACCCCGAGGCCCTGAAGGCCCTGGCCCGTGCCGCTGGCGGCAGCCTTCGCGATGCCGAGAACCTTCTGGAGCAGATGATGGTCTCCCACGGCCGCAAGCTGACCCTCCAGGATGTCCAGGAGGCCCTGGGACTGAGGGGGTCAGAGGAGGCCCTGGAGTTGGTGCGCCATCTGCTCAAGGCCAACGTGGCCGAGGCCCTGGCTGCCATCAACCGCGCCGTCTGGAACGGCCTGGACGCCCGGCAGCTCCACCGCCACACCGTTGACTACCTGCGCGGCGTCCTTGTCGTCAAGTGCGGGGCCGAGGAGACCCTGGACCTGCCCGCCGAGACCCTGCAGCACCTTCGCGCCCTGGCCGACTCTGCTCCCCTTCCCAGGATCATCCAGGCCCTCAAGCGTATGGGCGAGGTCAGCCTGCGCTACGACAGCGTCACCACCTTGCCCCTGGAGCTAGCAGCCGTGGAAGCGTGCATGCCCGAGGCCGCACCTGCCGCCTCCGCCGGAGCCTCCACCCTGCCTGAGCGCTCTACCCACTCGGAAATGCCCAGGCCGCCCAGGAACACCCAGCCCTCCGCCCCCAGGCCAACCCTGGGGGAGGGCCGGCCAGGGCCGGTTATCCCCACTGCGCCTGCTACTGCCCCCTCCCAGGCCGAGCCGCCTCCGCCCGGTACCCCAGCCAGCAGCCAGTGGGAGTCCATCATCAAGTCCCTGAGCCGGTACAAGGGCAAGCGCTTCAACATCGGGGCACTGCTGCGGGACTGCAAGACCCACTACCGAGAAGGCGATGTCCTGGTGCTGGTGTTCAATCACCGCTCCCACCTGGAACGAATGCAGGAGGAGCTGGAGGACCCCCGTTGCCGCAGCTACGTGGAGAGCGTCTTCGCCAAGCTTCTGACCGAAGGGCCCTGCTCCCTGAAGCTGACCCTGGCCGACGGCAACGGCTCCGGGAGTCCCGCCGCCACCCAGAGCCACCTGGTAAGGGCCGCCCTGGGACTGGGGGCAAAAATTGTCCAAGAGGAGAACGGGGATGATGAATAAGAACCTCCTTCGCCAGGCCCAGCAGCTTCAGGCACGCATGGCGAAGATCCAGGAAGAGCTTGGCACCCTCACCGTGGAGGGCAGCGCTGGTGGCGGCGCGGTCAAGGTCACCATGAATGGCCACCAGAAGGTCCAGAAGGTGGAGATCGCCCCTGAGGCCGCCGAGGACGTGGAGATGCTCCAGGACCTGGTCATGGCCGCCTTCAACGACGCCCAGGCCAAGGCCCAGGAGCTGGCCGCCAACAAGATGAGCGCCCTCACCGGCGGTATGAAGATCCCTGGCCTGATGTAGCCCCAGAACCGCCCGGGCGCCGCCCTCCGTCCCGTTGGCCTGGCATCCACCCGTGCCACCACTGTCCCCCTGGGACAGGGGCAGTCCAGGAGGCTATCTCCCTGGGACGTATTGAGGGCAGGTGGGTAAGCACATCCCATTTGGGGTGCCGATGGATGGCACCTTGGCCTTCTAGCCCACCGTCTGGACCCCTGTGGTCCCTTGCCAAGGGGCCACCCTCTGACCATCATCCTAACTTTGCTCCCAAGGGAGAGGGCAGGGCTCGCCCTGGACCCGCCCTGATGGTCCTGCTCCACCATCCTACCTGGAGCACGATAGCCAAACTGTGGGTGCGGGGTGCACCCTGCTGGAGAGGGGGGAACCCACAGGATGTGGGTAAGGCCAGGGGTGCAGTGGACAGAGTCCCCTGCTGGGGGTTCG
>DAOUBE010000235.1:0-11244 GCA_034432835.1 Dehalococcoidia bacterium
CCTGGACTACAACACCCCAGCCCAGTATCTTACTAAGCACCACCCAGAACTGGTCCCTAAAATAGCCCGACTGTCTCATATGTACTGAACCAGTACATTTCATTGACAGACCCATGCCAAAGAAATAAACTGCCTTTGCAGAGTTCACAGGTATCACCCCGTCGGTATGCAACCTGGCCCGCTTCAGGTTCGTATAAATAGTTACACCAGGGGTGGCAAAAGGAGGTAACGTGGCATCGCTGGCGGAGAGAGACCCTCAGGTCGCTGCGGCCATTCAGAAAGAGAACCAGCGCCAGCGGGAAAACATAGTCCTCATAGCTTCGGAGAACTACGCCAGCCGGGCAGTGCTGGAGGTACAGGCTTCGGTAATGAACAACAAGTATGCCGAGGGCTACCCCGGCCGGCGCTACTATGGCGGCTGCCAGTTCGTGGACCAGGTAGAGCAACTGGCCATAGACCGGGCCAAGGCTATCTTCCACGCAGAGCACGCCAACGTCCAACCCCACAGCGGCGCCCAGGCCAACATGGCCGCCTACTTTGCCGTGCTGGAGCCGGGCGACACCGTCATGGGCATGAGGCTGGACCAGGGAGGCCACCTCACCCACGGCAGCCCGGTGAACTTCTCCGCCAAGCTGTACAAATTCGTCTCCTACGGTGTGGATAGGGAGACCGAGCTGATAGACTTCGAAGAGGTGGAGCGGCTGGCCAGGGAGCACCGGCCCAAACTCATTGTGGCGGGCTACACCGCCTACCCTCGCACCATCGACTTCGCCCGCTTCCGCCGCATCGCTGACGAGGTGGGGGCCATGCTCATGGTGGACATGGCCCACATCGCCGGCCTCATCGCCGGGGGCGCCCACCCTTCCCCCCTGCCCCACGCCCACATCGTGACCTCCACCACCCAGAAGACCCTACGGGGCCCCCGGGGTGGCCTCATACTCAGCACCCAGGAGCTGGCCAAGCAGGTGGACCGGGCTGTCTTCCCCTTCACCCAGGGCGGGCCCTTCATGCACGTCATCGCCGCCAAGGCGGTGTGCTTCGGTGAGGCCCAGACCCCAGAGTTCGCCAAGTACGCCAGGGCCATCGTGGAGAACGCCCGCGCCCTGGCCGACGAGCTGGCCAAGGGCGGGTTGCGCATAGTCTCTGGGGGTACCGACAACCACCTGCTGCTGGTGGACCTGACCCCCCTGAGGCTGACCGGCCAGGAGGCCGAGCAGGCCCTGGAGCGGTCGGGCATCGTGGCCAACAAGAACACCATCCCCTACGACCCCAAGCCGCCCAGGGTCACCAGCGGGCTGCGCCTGGGCACCCCCGCCATTACCAGCAGGGGGTTCGGAGTAGAGGAGACCAGGGAGGTAGGGCGACTCATCCTCCAGGTGCTGACCCATCTGGGCGACCAGCAGGTGGAGGCCCGGGTCCGAGAGCAAGCCCGGGAGCTGGCCTGCCGGTTCCCCGTACCCGGTCTCGACTTGTAGTTGAGACGGGCATAATGTAGATGCTATAATCAACCCAGGTTAGTGCATCCATAGGAGTTAACGTTGCAGGATTACGAGCTAGTTGCCGTATTGAGCCCCGTTCTCAACCAGGAGGAGACCTCGCGAGTGCGAGAGCGTATAAAGGGGTTCATCTCCGAACGGGGAGGCACCATAACCCGTGAAGAGCAGTGGGGGATGCGTCGCCTGGCCTACCCCATCAAGAAGGGGAGTCATAAGTTCACCGACGGGAACTACCAGTTGTTCTGGTTCAGCCTGAAGCCAAACCTGGCCCGAGAGGTGGATAACCACCTGAGGATATCCGACGAGGTTATAAGGCACCTGCTGGTGAAGGCCGAGGCTGTAAAGCCTGCGGAGCCCCAGCCGGCGCCAGCCCAGCAAGAGAGCAACGGCTAGGAGCGCACCATGGCTGGCCTGAACAAGATCATGGTCATCGGCAACCTTGGCACCGACCCCGAGATGCGTTACACGCCCTCTGGGCAGCCGGTGACGTCCTTCCGCCTGGCAACCACCCGGGTGTACAACGTGGACGGAGAACGGCGGCAGGAGACGGAGTGGTTTACCGTGGTCGCCTGGGCACGTCTGGCGGAGCAGGCCAACCAGTTCCTCGCCAAAGGACGCAGGGCCTACGTGGAGGGCCGGTTGCGCAGCCGCTCCTGGGAGGGGCGCGACGGCCAGACCCGGTTCGTCAATGAGATCATCGCCAGCCAGATCCTGTTCCTAGACCAGCCCTCAGAGGCCCCGGCGGCCAGTGGGGAAGGGGCTGGTGGCGATAACGTGGAAGTAGAGGACCTGCCGTTCTAGGCGGGCCGGTTTTTGGAGGAATAGTTCTAAATGGCCACAGCACCAGTAAGAAGACCACGAGGAGAAGGTAAGGGCCCCGGCAGGCGGTACACACCCCGCCGCAAGGTCTGCACCTTCTGTGTTGACCACGTTAAGCATATCGACTACAAAGAAGTGGATAAGTTGAGAAGGTTCGTCTCCGACAGGGCCAAGATATCCCCCAGGAGAAGGACGGGAGTTTGCGCCAGACACCAACGGGCCCTGGCCACGGCCATCAAACGGGCCAGGCACCTGGCGCTGCTTCCCTTCACCGCTGAGTATTTTGGCCCTGGTGAGGAGGGGGTGGGGAGGGGCTAGTCCCCCGCAGCCGCCAGCCTAGCGGAGGTGCTGGTTTCCCCCGGGTGGGGTAGGTCTTCACTTTTACGGGTACAGGTGGGTGCGTTATGCGTGATAGGGCTGGGCAGCCACAGAGACAGGACAGGCGTATGGCCAGGTCCCGCCGCGATAAAGAGCGGAGGAAGCAGCGGCTGGCTATAACCGTTGGCGTCATAGTGATCCTCCTGGTACTGGCCATCCCAGCCTACGGCTACTACGCCAGCTTCGTCGCTCCACCTCGGGAGCTGGCTGGAAGGGTGCGGGATGTACGGTACACCATGGGTGACCTGGTGAAGCAGATCCGCACCATCCAGGCAGCGGGCAGGTACAGCGGCGAAGACGTGGACCTAAGCTCGGCGCCCTTCCAGACCCTGTACACCCTGGTGGAGAACGAACTGGTCCGCCAAGGCGCATCCTCCCAGTTCGGGCTGGTGGTCACTGAGGATGACATCCAGCAGCGGCTGAAGGAGAACTTCTACCCTAGGGACACAGAGAACGTCCCCCAGGACCAGCTAGAGCGAGAGTACCGGGAGAATTACCGCAACTTCTTGAACCTGACCGGCCTCTCGGAGAGAGAGTACCGGGAGATGATCAAGACCTCCATCATAAGGAACAAAACGCGGGACTACCTGGGCCAGAGCGTGCCGACGGTGGAGGAGAGTGTGGAGGTGGCCTGGATATTCGTACCCTACTCTGGCCAGACCAGCCCCCAGGCCATCAAGGAACGGCTGGACAAGGGCGAGGAGTTTGAAAAGCTGGCCCAGGAGTTCGCCCAGCCCTATGACTTCGCCGATGACAATAACGGCTACGTCGGATGGGTGCCCCGGGGTGCCTTCGACAAGGCCCTGGAGGACGCCATGTTCGGGCTGACCCCGGGCCAGGTGAGCAACCTCGTCCAGACCGCCGACGGGTCCTACATCGTCAAACTTATCAGTGGGCCAGAGGTCCGCCAGGTCTCCGATACCATGCGGGAGCGGTTGAAGGACCAGGCCCTCCAGAACTGGGTAAACGAAGAGTGGCGCAAGGGCGCCGAAGAGGGCTGGCTGGAGGTTAACTTCAGCTCCGACCTGTACGCGTGGGTGGCCAAGCAGGTGCGCCGCTCCAGCTCCCCTGCCCAGGCGGCCAGCCGCCAACAGTAAAGGCAGGATACTTAAGTGGCCCTATCCCATGGTATCGGTGTAGCTCTGTTAGGCCTTGGGGTAGTGGGGAGTGGTGTAGCTAGGGCTTTACTTCACAGCGCCGAGGCTATAGATAAAAAGGCGGGTACCCCCGTCCGACTGCGGCACATCCTGGTGCGGGACCTGGAGAAGCCCCGCCCCTTTTCCCCACCCCCCGGCCTTCTGACCACCTCCGCCGACGCCGTGCTCTCGGACCCCCAGGTCCACGTGGTGGTAGAGGTCATGGGGGGAGAGCATCCCGCAGTGGACTACATCCGCCGCGCCATCTCCCAGGGGAAGCATGTGGTCACAGCCAACAAAGAGGTGATGGCCAAGCACGGCCCTGAACTGGTGGACCTGGCCCAGAAGGGCCGGGTAAGCCTCCTCTTCGAGGCCAGCGTGGGGGGCGGGATACCCATCATCGGCCCCCTGATGAAGGACCTGCTGGCCAACGAAGTGAAGTCCATCCACGCCATCATAAACGGCACCACCAACTACATCCTTACCCGCATGAGCACCCAGGGCCTGGACTTCCAGGAGGCCCTCCGGGAGGCCCAGCGCCTGGGCTACGCCGAGCCCGACCCCACCAACGACATCGAAGGCATAGATGCGGCGTACAAGCTGGCCATCCTGGCGACCCTGGCCTTCCACACCCGGGTCCGGCCCGAGGATATTTACCACGAGGGCATCTCCCGGCTCCAGACCAAGGACTTCCGCTATGCCCAGGAGCTGGGCTACGCCATCAAGCTGCTGGCCATCACCCGCCACAACAACGGCAGCATCCAGGTCAGGGTCCACCCAGCGCTGGTGCCCCTGGACCACCTGCTGGCCAAGGTGGACGGCGCCTTCAACGCCATCGAGGTGGAGGGAGACCTGGTAGGCCGGGTGGTGTTCCACGGCCTGGGCGCCGGCCCGCTGCCCACCACCAGCGCCGTGGTGGGGGACCTGCTGGAGGTGGCCCGCAGAATGGCCTCGGGCAATGGCCCTGTCCCCATGGTGCGTCTGGAGGACGGGTACTCCGTCCAGCCCATGGCCGAGGTAACGACCATGTACTACATACGCCTTAGCGTGGCCGACAGGGCAGGGGTCTTGGCCCAGATAGCCCGCGTCCTGGGGGACCTGAACATCAGCATAGCCTCGGTGATTCAGAAGGACGCCGATGCCAGGGCGGGCACGGCAGAGCTGGTCATCATGACCCACCCCTCCCGAGAGGCCGACGTCCAGACCGCCCTGGAGCGCCTGAAGGGACTCCCCGTGGTGGCCGAGATCAGTAACTTCATCCGAGTGGAACACTAGAGGCAAGGACTGAAGAGCATGGGCGAAGGCACGCTGAAGAAGTACCGGCACCTGCTGCCGGTCACCCCTACCACCCCCATGATATCCCTGGGAGAGGGGGACACCCCCCTGGTGAAGTCATCGGGGCTGGGCAAGGAGCTGGGCATAGACGAGCTGTACTTCAAGCTGGAGGGCTGCAACCCCACCGGCTCCTTCAAGGACCGGGGCATGGTGGTGGCCGTAGCCAAGGCTATAGAGGAAGGGAAGACCTCCCTGGTGTGCGCCTCCACAGGCAACACTAGCGCCTCGGCGGCGGCCTACGGCGCCCACTGCGGCCTTCCCACCACGGTGATGGTGCCCAAGGGGGCCGTGCCCATGGGCAAGCTGGCCCAGGCCATCGCCTACGGGGCCCGCATCCTGGTGGTGGACGGCACCTTTGACCAGGCCCTGGCCCTGGTGCGAGACCTTAGCCAGCGACACTCCATAGCCCTGGTCAACTCCATCAACCCCTACCGGCTGGAGGGGCAGAAGACCGCAGCCTTCGAGATAGTGGATGTCTTGGGAGACGCCCCAGACTACCTTTTCATCCCCGTAGGCAACGCCGGGAACATAACCGCCTACTGGAAGGGGTTCGTGGAGTACCGGCGCCTGGAGATGTCGCGGACCCTTCCCAAGATGATGGGGTTCCAGGCCGAGGGGGCAGCCCCCATCGTCAAGGGCCACAAGATCGACAACCCCACCACCATAGCCTCCGCCATACGCATAGGCAACCCTGCCAACTGGAAGGGCGCCCTCAACGCCCGCCAGGAATCTGGGGGGCTTATTGACGCCGTGTCCGACGAGGAGATCCTCCGGGCCTACCGGCTGCTGGCCACCAAAGAAGGAATTTTCTGCGAGCCCGCCTCCGCCGCCAGCGTAGCCGGCCTGATGAAGCTCCTGGACCAGGGGATGGACCTGGAGGGCAAGCGGGTGGTCTGTGTCATCACTGGGACCGGCCTCAAGGACCCCGAGCTGGCCACCAAACTGGCCAAGGCCGAGCTGGTGGAGGTGAGCCCAGACATGGAGGAGGTCCAGAATGCCCTCGCCCTCTCGGCGCGGTAGCTCAGGAGGAGTTTTGGTCAGAGAAGACAGGATTGAGGAGGCGGTAGCTTCCATGCTGGAAGCCATCGGAGAGGATACCCGCCGGGAGGGGCTGCGGGATACCCCCAAGCGGGTGGCCCGGATGTACCGGGAGCTCTTCCAGGGCCTGCAGATGGACCCCGTGGAGGCCCTGTCCACCGGGTTCGATGAGGAGCGCTTCGAAGAGGTGGTGGTGCTGAGGGACGTCCCCTTCTTCTCCATGTGCGAGCACCACCTGCTGCCCTTCTACGGCAAGGCTAACATAGGCTATATACCCCGCGGCCGCATAGTGGGGGCCAGCAAGCTGGCCCGGGCCTTGGACATCCTGGCCCAGCGGCCGCAGCTCCAGGAAAGGCTGACGGCGCAACTGGCCGACGCCATAGCCACCGCCCTCCAGCCCCACGGCGTCGCTGTGGTGCTAGAGGCAGAGCACCTGTGCATGATCATGCGCGGCGTCAAGAAGCCCGGCAGCGCCATAGTAACCTCGGCCACCAGAGGTGAGTTCAGCAACGCCTCGGTCAGCAGGGGCGAATTCCTGGCGATGGTGCAAGCAAGGTAGATGGCACCCTTCGTGGCCATTGAGGGTTTCGATGCGGTAGAGGAGGACTGGCGCCGGCTGTTGCCCTCCTCCTACACTGATACCGTGTTCCTCACCCCCAACTGGCAGCGGGTCTGGTGGAGGGAGCTGGGTGCGGGAGCCGAGCTCCTCCTTCTGGCCAAACGCAAGGACGGGGCCCTGAAGGGGCTGGCCCCCCTGGCCCGCCGCAACGGCACCATCACCTTCCTGGGCAGCCCCGACGTCTGCGACTACCTGGACTTCGTGGTCAACCGGGGGGCGGAGGCCACCTTCTACCAGCGGCTGCTGGAGCAGTTGGATGGCCTGGAATGGAATACCCTCCTCCTCACCTCCATCCCCCAAGGTTCTCCCACCCTTCAGTACCTGCCGGACCTGGCTAGAGAACGGGGTTACCAGGTGACCATACAGCAGGAGGATGTGGCTCCCGGGGTGGAGCTGCCCGCCACCTGGGACGAGTATCTGGGTCGTCTGGACAAGAAGGACCGCCACGAGCTCCGACGCAAGATGCGGCGGCTAGAGTCCCTAGGCGGGGTGCGCTATTACGTCACCGATGCCCAGGCCGACCTGTCCAGGGACCTGGAGGACTTCTTCACCCTAATGCGGGCCAGTAGAGAGGACAAGGACCGGTTCCTCACCCAGGAGAAGGAGTGGTTCTTCCGTCAGATGGCCGCGGAGATGCAGACCCTGGGGGTCCTCAGGTTGTTTTTCCTGGAGGTGAAGGGGGTGCGGGTGGCCTCGGCCCTATGCTTTGACTACGGCCAGGCACGCCTGCTGTACAACAGTGGCTTCGACCCGGAGTACGGTTACTACAGCGTGGGACTGCTGCTCAAGGCCTACTGTTTGAAACAGGCCCTGGAAGAGGGCAAAGGCTACTTCGACTTCCTCCGTGGCGGCGAGCATTATAAATACGACCTTGGGGCCAGAGACAAGGTAATCTACCAGATGACTGTGAGGCGATGACGGACCTTAAGAGGGTGGCGCTGGTTAGTTTCCACGGCTGTCCCCTCATACCTGTGGGTGAGGGGAAGGCCGGAGGCATGAACGTTTACGTCCGGGAGCTGTCCCGGAACCTGGCCCAAATGGGCGTTCAGGTGGACCTGTTCACCCGCAGGCACTCGGTGGAGGTGCCGGAGGTGGAGACCCTGGCCCAGGGCGCCCGGATCATCCACGTGGACGGGGGGCCTCCCGAGGCCGATCTGGGCGACGCCCACCTTTACCTGCGCCGCTTCTTGAAAGACGTGCTCGGGTTCCAGGCTAGGGAAGGGGTCCAGTACAATCTGGTGCACTCCCACTACTGGCTTTCGGGGTGGGTGGGGACAAGGCTGGCCCGCCAGTGGGGAGTGCCCCACGTGGTGAACTTCCACACCCTGGCCAAGGTCAAGAACCAGGCCCGTGTGGGCGAGGCTGAGCCTCTGCGCCGCGAGCGGGCCGAGAAGCGGGCCATGGTGGAGTCCCGGCGGGTCATCGCCGCAACCCCCCACGAACGAGACGCCATAGTCAGGCTGTACCGGGTACCGCCGGAGAAGATAGAGATCGTCCCCTGTGGAGTGGACCTGACGGTCTTTCACCCCCTGGACCAGGAGGCAGCCCGTCAGAAGCTGTGCCTGGGCCGGGAGGAGGTCCTGCTCTACGTGGGCCGCGTGGAGCCCCTGAAGAACGTGGAGTTGCTGCTGCGCACCGCTGCTATAATGGACGGAGGCCACAGCGGCTGCCAGGTGCTTATCATCGGGGGAGATTCCAAAGGACGGCAGGTGGAGCTTCTCAAGTCCCTCACCAAGAAGCTAGGTATAGAGGACCGGGTAAAGTTCGTGGGCAGGGTAGCCCAGGAGATGCTTCCCCTCTACTACAACGCCGCAGACGTCTGCGTGGTCCCCTCCTACTACGAAAGTTTCAGTCTGGTGGCTCTGGAGGCCATGGCCTGCGGCAAGCCTGTGGTAGCCTCCCGTGTGGGAGGACTGCCCTGGGTGGTGGAGCATGCCCGCACGGGTTACTTGGTGCCCTACCGCTGCCCCGAACCCTTTGCTAACTGGTTGGAGACCCTGCTAAGTAGCGAGGCCCTGAGAAGGAGCATGGGCCTGGCTGCCCACCAGCGGGCCAGGAGGATGAGCTGGGAGTCGGTGACTAAGAAAATGGTGGAGGTTTACGGGAGGGTCCTGGCCGAGGCGCGGGACTGAGGAGGGATAACCTGGCTATGTTCACCATGTTGAAGATGGCGGGTGAGCACCTCAGGTCCCGATTGGTGGCCGGGACGGTGGTCGTCATCCCCTTGGCCGCCACTCTCCTCATCCTCAGCGTCGTCTTCTTCTTCGTGGACGACAAGCTTCAGGTCATTTATGTCAACCGGTTCTACCACGTCCCCTTCTGGGAGAGCCGGGACCAGATCCCCCGGGGCGTCGGCTTCGCCACCATGCTGGTGACCGTTTACCTGGTGGGTCTGGTGGCCTCCCATGTCCTGGGCCGGCGGCTGGTGGAGCTAGGGCACAGGGTCATGGGGGTCATACCCATCGTCAGGGCCATATACCACACGGCCAAGGAACTGACGGACTTCCTCTCCGTTAGCAACAGCCCCTACCGTCACAGCCGTGTGGTGGTGCTGGACTACCCACGGGCCGGGGTCAAGTCCATCGGCCTGGTAACCCATCGCATCAAAGGACACAACGGCGCTCCCCTCATGCTGGTGTACATCCCCAGCACCCCCAACCCCACCACGGGTTTCCTGGTCATCGCCCCGGAGGAGGAGCTTACCCCTGTGGAGATACCCGTGGAAGAGGTGATGAGAATAGTCATCACGGGAGGAATCCTTTCCCCTGAGTCCCTGGGAGTGGACCTGTCCAAGATGTATGACAGGAAGGGCCGCAGGGGAGACGCCAGTCCCTGAGACCAGGTGGGGGCACGGACCAAGTCACGGGTAATGAGAGGGCGGGAGGGCGGACGACAGGTCCTGTTCGCTCGCGGGTGGTAAGATAGCCCCACCATGCAAGGTGGGGCGTGATGCCGCGGCCTTCAGCCCGCGGTACAAGAGCACCACCCTAAGCCAAACAGGGCCGGATGACAGTCCCCCTCCCGTATTACAACATGGCTGGAGGAGCGAGATGCTTGAAGTCCCGGAGCGAGCACTGGTGGTTGCCGCCCATCCTGACGACGCCGAGTTCGGCTGCTCAGGCACCGTGGCCAAGTGGGCCCGGGCCGGCGCCGAGGTCTATTACGTCCTCTGCACCGATGGTGGCAAGGGTACCAGCAACCGAGAGATAACCAGCGAGGCCCTGGCCAGGATCCGGGCCCAGGAGCAACAGGAGGCTTGTAACATCCTGGGCGTGAAGGACTTGGTGATGCTGGGCTACCCCGACGGCGAGCTGGAGGATACCCGGGAGTTCCGGGGACACATCGTCCGCGCCATACGGCAGTTCCGCCCGGACGTGGTGATCACTTCTAACCCCTTCCACCACAACACCTTTAGCCACCGGGACCACCGAGTGGCCGGCCTGGTGACCATGGACGCCATGTTCCCCTACGCCCGGGACCATCTGCACTACCCGGAGCTCCTTAAAGAGGGGCTGGAGCCTCACAAGGCAGGAAGCATCCTCTTCTGGGGCAGTGAGACCCCCAACACGTACATAGATATAACGGAGACTATAGACCTGAAGCTCAAGGCCCTGGCGGCCCACCGAAGCCAGCTTCCCCCCGAGAACTTTAGCAATATTGAGAAGATGGTCCGGGAGCGGGCCAGGGAGAACGGGGCCAAGCTGGGCGTGGAGTACGCCGAGGCCTTCCGCCGCATAGACTTCCGCCGGTAGTCCCCAGCGTTACCCAAGGTGGTCAGGTGTGGTACCCTTGTATAGCCTTGAGGGAGACACAAGCTCTGTAGCCCCCGAAATCCGCCGCAAAGGGGACTCTTTGGAAACCGAGAAAGGCCCCAGCCAGGGCCCGGAACCTGGCCGCCCCCAAATGCCTGCGGGGTACGGCGTGGACCCCCACTCCAGGGAAGGGCTACTTACCTGGGACCACGTCAGCTCCCGAATGGCGCAGGCGCGCAACTACTGGATAGGTACCACCCGGCCCGATGGCCGCCCCCACGTCGCGCCAGTGTGGGGCGTATGGCTGGACGAGGCGTTCTACTTCTCCACCGATCGCTTGTCCCGCAAGGCCCGCAATCTGGAGGCCAATCCCGCCGTAGTGGTGCACCTGGAGAGCGGCGACGACGTGATGATTCTGGAAGATACCGCCCAGGTGGTGGCCGACAGGTCGGTGCTGGAGCGGTTCGTGGAGGCCTACGATGCCAAGTACCGGTTCCGCCCGCAGCCATCGGAGGCCGCGCCGGTTTACGGTGTGCGCCCTCGGGTAGCCTACGCCTGGCTGGAGCGCGACTTTCCCGGGACGGCCACCCGGTGGGTGTTCCGGTAAGGCCAAGGGCCCGAGGGCAAGGCCGCCGAGGCCTCAGGCCAGGTGGATGGCCCGCGCCCCCCTA
>DAOUBE010000236.1:0-4166 GCA_034432835.1 Dehalococcoidia bacterium
GCCCGACTGTCTCATATGTACTGAACCAGTACACAACCTTGCTCCCATCGGTGGCGTCGGCTAAACTTATTTTAGCTATGGTTACACGGAATTCGGGACTAAAGAACACCATAATAGACAAGCTGGACACCCTGGTGCGGCGGTACCAGGACCTGGAGCAGGAGATGACGCGGCCCGAGGTGGTGTCGGACTACGAGCGGCTCCAGGCGCTGGCCAAGGAGAGGGCCTCCCTGGAGGAGGTGGTCTCTCTTTACCAGGAGTACAGGAAAACCCAGAGGGAGATGGAAAACACCCGGGCTGTCCTGGAGGAGCCGGACCCGGAGCTGGCTGCCCTGGCCCGGGAGGAGATGGACCGCCTGGAGAAGCGCCTTGAGGAACTGGAGACACGGCTGAAGACGGCCCTGCTGCCCAAGGATGCCGCTGACGACAAGGATGTTGTGGTGGAGATCAGGGCCGGCACGGGCGGCGAGGAGGCCGCCCTTTTTGCCGCCGACCTGTTCAGGATGTACAGCCGGTACGCCGCCGCCCGGGGCTGGAGCGTGGATGTCATGGACTCCAGCCCGTCGGACCTGGGGGGGTTCAAGGAGATCGTCTTTGAGGTGAAGGGGAAGGGCGCCTTCAGCCGGCTGAAGTACGAGCGCGGCGGCCACCGGGTGCAGCGTGTGCCCTCCACCGAGGCCTCGGGCCGTATCCATACCTCCACGGCCACCGTGGCGGTCTTGCCCGAGCCGGATGAGGTGGAGGTGCAGGTCAACCCCAACGATCTGCGTATCGATATTTTCCACGCTGGCGGCCACGGCGGGCAGAACGTGAACAAGGTGGCCACGGCGGTGCGCATCGTGCACATCCCCACCGGCATCGTGGCCGTCTGCCAGGACGAGCGCTCTCAGCTCAAGAACCGCCAGAAGGCCATGGCGGTCCTGCGGGCCAGGCTGTACGAGATGCAGCGAAGGGAGCAGGAGGAGCAGATCGTCCAGGAGCGCCGCGGCCAGGTGGGTACCGGCGAGCGAGCGGAGAAGGTGAGGACTTACAACTTCCCGCAGGATAGGGTCACGGACCATCGCATCTCCCTCACTATCTATGGCATACAGAGGGTCCTGGACGGCGACCTGGACCCGCTTATTGACGCCCTGGCCGCCGACGAGCAGGCCCGCCGCCTGGAAGAGGTCGGGGCGGCATCGTGACCGTCCCCGCTCTGCCATGGACTACCAGCCTCCCCGCACCATCCCCCCAGACCTGCCCCCCAGGGCGGTCCGAGCGGTGATGACCTGGCTGGCCCAGGCCCTGGCCTCGGCCGACGTTCTGGAGCCCCGCATGGAGGCCGAGGTCCTGCTCATGGAGGTGCTGGGAGTGAGCCGCGCGTACCTCTATGCTCACCCGGAGCAGGAGGTGTCTTTGGAGCATGTGGAGCGCCTGGCGGACCTGTTCCAGAGGCGGGCGCGGGGGGAGCCCCTGGCCTACCTGACGGGCCACAAGGAGTTCTACGGCCTGGATTTCATCGTCCGGCCAGGGGTGCTCATACCCAGGCCAGAGACGGAGCTGCTCATCGAGAGGGCCATAGCCCTGGCGGGGGGCTACCCCAGGGGGGCCAGGCTGGCCTTGGCCGACGTGGGTACGGGGTGTGGGGCCATCGCCGTGGCCCTGGCCCTCAACCTGCCCAACGCCCACGTGTATGCCACCGATACCTCGGCCGCGGTCATCGCTGTGGCCGCCGAGAACGTCCGCAGGTACGGGCTGGGGTCGCGGGTAACCCTGCTTCAGGGGGACCTGTTGGAGCCGGTGCCTGAGCTCCTCGACCTAGTGGTGGCCAACCTTCCCTACGTGCGTAGCGACGAGCTGCCTTACCTTCAGCGGGAGGTGAGGCACGAGCCCCGGGAGGCGCTGGATGGCGGCCCTGACGGTCTGCGGGTGATAGGCAGGTTTCTCCAGAGGGCGCCTGCCTGGGTGAAGCCCAGAGGCGCCGTTCTTGTGGAGATGGACCACCGCCAAGCTGCTACCCTGATCTCTATGGCCCGGGAGTATTTCCCAGGGGCCAGGGTGACGGTGTATAAGGACCTGGCGGGTCTTGACCGGGTGTGTGAGGTCTCGAGGGAAGAGGAAGTAGAGAGTAGAAAATAGAGGGCAGGGAGGGGGTTGTGTGTTGGGCCCCGGTCCCTGTTCCCAGAAGGAGACCCGTTGTTACCTCCGGGTCATGCATTGGTGTCGGTGGGGGTGGGTGCCATGGTGTGGGCCTACACCCGCTCCCTTTACGCCATTGTGGCAGCGCTGCTGGTGGGCGTGTTCATAGATGTGGACCACGTCCTGGACCTGTATTACTGGCTGGTCAGGAACGATAAGCGGCGAGTGTGGGTGCTGCTTCACAGCTATGAGCTGGTGCCCCCCTTTCTGGCCGGGGCGTACCTGACGGGCTGGAGCCCGGTGGTGCTAGCGGCGGCCCTGGCTTTCCTGGCCCATATTCTCACGGACCAGCTTACCAATCACGTGAGGCCGCTCACCTATTTCCTCGCCTACCGGGTGGTCCACGGGTTCCGCCGAAGTGAGCTTCTGCCTAAAGGGGACGAGCAGCTTTACAGCAAGGCGTTGAAGATACCCTGGGCGACGCGGTTGCTGGAGTGGCTTAAGGGGAAGCTAAGGGTGTAGGGAGGTCTATGGTAGAGGGGCTGTGTCCCTATGGACTCCCCCTGGCATCAGCCATACCTTCTCGTAAAGGGGCTACCTTGTAGCCGCACTTACAGCACACAAGATGGAATGTGGCTGTCCCACCCGTCCTCGGTACCGTGGAGGTACCCCCAAGCCCCCCACGAGGGGAGCTTGCCCCTCTGGACTCCTCATGGCCTCACCCCTTGACCCCCGCTTCCACCAGAGCTCGCCCTGGACCCGGTGTTAGGCGGCAAGATGGATTGTGTTTGCCCCACCCGCCCTGGGGCCTGCCAGGGGATTCTCCGGGGCCCCTTGGCAGAGAAAGGTACTGTATAGCACTCTCCGTTGCCATGCCCTGACCAGCCAAGGCTTGCTCTGCTTTAGTCGGTACCTCTCCCTAGGGGAAGGTGTGGGGTACTACTTCTCCTCGGGAGGTTCCTCGTCGCCGCGGCGGCGGCGCTCCTCCCGCAGGAACTCCTCCAGCTCCTCCACCACATCCTCGGGTGTGGGTATGGTGGGGCCGGCCGAGGCTGCGGCGGCGTCGTACTCCTGCTCCAGCCTCTGCACGTAGGCGCTTATCTGGCTGTCCTGGCTCACGGCTTCCTGCACCGCCTCGTCGAACCGACGGGCGTTGGCCTTCAGCTCGTCCATCTCCACAGGCAGCTTCAGGATACGGTTCAGCGTCTGGAGGATGGCGTAGCTGACCTTGAAGTTGGGCGAGGCTTGGAGGTAGTGAGGCGTGTGGCCCCAGAGGGTGGCGAAGGTCATCCCCTTGCTGGTGCAGGCCTCCATCACCGCCGAGCTGATGCCCGTGGGGCCCTGGTAGTTGGAGCTATGGACCTTCAGGGCCTCTAGCCTGCTGCGCCATTCAGGCTTGTTGGCTGAGCCGGTCAGCCGGACGGCCCTGGTGTGGGGTACGGCGTCCAGCAGGGCGCCCAGGTGGAACACCGTCTTGCAGCCGCACTGCTCCGCCAGCCCTACTACCAGAGAGGCGAAGCTCTTCCACTTTAGGTTGGGTTCAACGCCTACCAGGAACATGCAGTCCCGGGCACCGTCGCGGTCCTTCCAGAAGAAGAACTCGTTGGCAGGCCAGTTGACGTATCGCCATCCCTCCTCGGAGATAAGGGTCTGGGGCCTGGTCTGGGTAAAGTCGTAGAACTCCTCTGGCAGCACCTCGGCGAACTTCTTGGCGGAAAGCTTGCGCACCAGGTACCGCACCACACCCGTGGCTCCCTCCCCGGCATCGGGCCAGCCGCCAAAGGCGATGACCAGGACCGGGTCTCGCAGCTCAGGCCGTTCATAGACCGCCAGATGCTCCATCGGGAGCCTCCTTTGTGCCTGCGTCGAATGGGGAAGGTCCAGGCAGGCATTGAGGCAACTGTTCTGAACAAAAAGAGTGTATCACTGGCCCCATGGGTTCTCAAGGTAATGTACTGGTTCAGTACATATGAGACAGTCGGGCTATTTTAGGGACCAGTTCTGGGTGGTGCTTAGTAAGATACTGGGCTGGGGTGTTGTAGTCCAGG
>DAOUBE010000237.1:0-8934 GCA_034432835.1 Dehalococcoidia bacterium
CCTGGACTACAACACCCCAGCCCAGTATCTTACTAAGCACCACCCAGAACTGGTCCCTAAAATAGCCCGACTGTCTCATATGTACTGAACCAGTACAGGGAGTTGCCCCTGGCTGGGCATTACTGTACACTGTGTCGATACCATAGACAGTCTGAGGAAAAAGGAGGTCCATCGTGCTGTCACTCAGAAGGGTTTTTGCTGGAGCCAACAACCTTCTGCCAGCGGAAGAGGGCCATGCCCACTGTGATATCCCTTGTGGCATCTACGACCCCATCATGGCCAAGATTGCGGCCCAGACGGTCCTGAAGATGACCATGCGCATGCAGGCCCTGAAGGCCCCGGCCGCCAATGACAGCGCCGAGGCCAAGCTGGCCTTCGAGAACACCATGACCAGGTACATCAAGGTGAAGGAAGACCACGCCGAGCTGTGCAAGCGAGAGCTGGACATTCTCTGGCACGACTACTTCAAGCCGGAGCACCTTCAGAAGTATCCTGACCTGCACGACACCTTCTGGAAGACCACCAAGCTGGCCTCCAAGACCAAGCAGGAGGTGAACCTGGAGGCCGCCAAGCAGTTGGTGGACTCGGTGGACAAGATCGCCCAGATATTCTGGGCCACCAAGGGCGTGGAGTGGAAGGACACCGTGGCCAGCCAGCGGTTTGGCACGTAGCTCAGCCTCGCTGGGAGGACTGAAGGGATGGAAGGGGGCGAGAGATCGCCCCCTTCCTGATATGGCGGGATGTGGCCTAGCCTAAGGTTACCGCTGCGTTAGGATGCACGGGAGGGGTCTATCATGTCTATCCGTGTTGGTACTGAGGACCTGACATCGGTGGATGCCTGGAGGGCTACAGCGGCCGAGTTCATAGCCCTTTTCCTTTTTGTTTTTATAGGGCCTGGGGCAGTGGTGGCAGCCCTGGCGGTGAGCAATGGCCAGCTCAACGCTGCTGCCGTTGTGGGCATCGCCGCCGCCCACGGCCTCGCCATAGGTATCCTAGTATCGGCCACGGCCAGCGTCTCCGGGGGTCACATCAACCCCGCAGTCACCCTGGCGACGGTGGTAACGGGCAGGATGAGCCTTACCCGCGGAGGCATGTACTGGGCGGGCCAACTCCTGGGCGCCCTTCTGGGGGCGGCAGTGCTGGCCGCCGTGGTGCCGAATAACATACAGGGCCAGCTTGGTGCCCACAGCCTAGGGCCCGGAGTGACGGCGGGAGCAGGCCTGGTCATAGAGGTAGTCCTGACCTTTGCCCTGGTGTTTGTGGTCTTTGCCACCGCCATGGACCCCAGAGGTCCAGGGCAGATAGCGCCCCTGGCCATTGGCTTCACCATCTTGGTGATTCACCTGATGGCGATACCCTTCACAGGGGCCTCGGTGAACCCGGCCCGCTCCTTTGGGCCTGCGGTGGTGGCCGGGGTCTGGGCCAACCACTGGATCTACTGGGTGGGGCCTCTGGTGGGAGGAGGGCTGGCCGGGATTGTCTATCAGCACGTGTTCATGGGGCGGGAGCCCCCAGGGCAGCCGCCGAAGCAGGCCGATGAGGGACAGCCCAGGGCTGGGGCATCCCCCCGGCGGGGGCGGAGGTAGGCCTAACCCAAACCGGGGACAGGCTGTGGAAACCTCTTGGGCAGGTTCATTGAGGTAGTATCCTGTAATTCTTAGCCCGCCTCTGACAGCAGATGAACCTGGGGAGGGGCCCCACCACAGGCGACTCTTACCTGGCCCTATATACTGGGACACCACAAGGCGCCTTCCCGCCCCCACAGGCGGAGATAAGCAGCTCGGAGGGATGAGCCCCCATACCCTTCGCTATGCCCAGGGAGACAGGGGAGAACCTGCCCATCAGGTCAGTACTTGTACTCCTCCCGGACGGGGCTGAAGATGTCCATGGCCCGGGTGGGTACCTGGACGGTGTTCACCCAGTGCTCCACGTTGGACGGGATGACATAAACCTCCCCGGGCTTCAGCTTGCGGCTCTGGTTGCCCACACCCAGGTCCAGCTCCCCCTCCAGCACAATGCCCAACTGCTCGTGGGGGTGGGTGTGCCTGGGCACCGAGGCGCCGGGGTCCAGCTCCAGCAGGGCGATGAGGACTCGCTCTCCCCAGAAGCTGCGCATGCGTACTCCTGGGAGTAGCTCCTTGGGCTTGCGCTCCTTGGGGTCGTAGTAATACATCGGCCCTCCTCTCTGGTCTTGAATAGGTCTCGGTTCAGACGTCCCGGACGCAGCGGAAGCCCACGTGCCCGGTGGAGCTGTCGGGGGTGCTGTGGCTGCGGGCCGCCACGCGGTAGCGGTTACAGTAGGAGTGGTGGCACATGTAAGATCCCCCCTTCATCACCTTCTCTGTGCCGAAGGGTGGCCCCTTGGGGTTGTCCCGGGGGCCCAGGCGGTGGTAGGTGGCGCTGAACCAGTCGGCGCACCACTCCCACACGTTGCCGCTGACGTTGTACAACCCGAAGCCGTTGGGTGGGAAGGAAAGGGCGGGAGCCGTCCCCAGGTAGCCATCCTCACAGGTGTTATGATCAGGGAAGGTGCCCTGCCAGATATTGCAGTAGTGTCTTCCATCAGGGGTAAGCTCATCCCCCCAGGGGTAGGTCTTCTGCTCCAGCCCTCCCCTGGCAGCGAACTCCCACTCGGCCTCCGTGGGCAGCCGCTTGCCAGCCCAGCGGCAGTAGGCCACGGCGTCGTTCCAGGAGACGTGGACCACCGGATGGTCCATGCGCTCAGCTATAGAGGAGCCAGGGCCTTCGGGATGACGCCAGTCGGCCCCCTCCACGGCGCACCACCAAGGCGCCGCGGCCACTACCTTCTTCACCCGGGCCAGGACCCTCTTGCTCAGCAAACCCCTGAAGACAAAGGACCAGCCGAAGCGCTCGGCCTCCGTCCGGTAGCCCGTGGCCTCGACGAACTGGGCGAATTGGGCGTTGGTCACCTCACACACGTCAATATAGAAGGGGTTGACCTTCACCCTCCGCACAGGCCCTTCGCCATCGGCGGGGAAGGTGAGCGGGGAGTCGCTCCCCATGAGGAACTCGCCGCCGGGCACCAGGACCATGCCGTCAACGGGACCGCTAGCAGCCCGACCCGGCCCGCTGGTGGCCAATGGCGGCTGTCCCGGCTCTACCTGTGACCTGCTGGCGGCGCAGCAGGGTGACGCGGGTGCTTCCAGCTCCATACTGTCTCCCAGGCCCTGGGCCGGCTACAGTCTTCGTGCGGCAGCTATCATATCACATCGTCCCTGGGGCTGGATTCTCCCAGCCCCACTCTTCGGGAGCGTTGACACAAAAGGCTGGGCTGGGTGTAAAGTAGCCCCGTCCCCATCCTCCAGTCCAAGCCAGGAGGTAGCCAGAGATGCCCCAGCGCCCCAACGTGGTCTTCCTGTTCCCTGACCAGCTCCGCCCCGACTTCCTGAGCTGCTACGGGGCCTCCTTCATCCAGACCCCCCACATCGACTCCCTGTGCCAGCCCGGGGTGCGGTACCAACGGGCCTACTCGGCGTCGCCGGTGTGCGTCCCCGCCCGTACAGCCCTGCTCACGGGCATGAACGCCATCCGTAACGGGGTTACCGACAACCTGCACGCCCTGCGCCTGGACTACAACGCCGCCGGCATCCGCACCTGGCCCCAGATACTGGCCGAGGCCGGTTACTATACTGCGGCCATCGGCAAGATGCACTTCTATCCCTGGGACGCCCGCCACGGCTTCCAGTACCGGGTCATAGCCGAGGACAAGCGCTGGCTTCATGTGCGGGACGACTACTACCACTTTTTGAGGGAACGCGGCCTGCGGAAGTTTCACGGCAAAGAGCACGAAGGGTATTTCGAAAACAAGGGGGCCATCATTAGCAAGCTCCCTTGGGAGTGCTCCTGGGACCACTTTGTTGGACAAGAGGCCTGCCGTTTCATCCACCGGTACGGCAAGGACGGTCCCTTCGCCATGATGGTGGGCTTCCCCGGCCCCCACTGCCCCTACGACCCGGCTGCGGATTTCCCCGAGGGGTTCCCCTTCGACCCCGCGGACATGCCCGACTCCATCCCCGACGCCGGGGCCACCCCTAAGCTCAGGGAGGCTAACATTGCGGGCAACCGGCGGCCCTGGAACGGCGTGGACTACACCGAGTTCACCGAGGCCGACAAGAAGAAGATTCGTGCGCACTACGCCGGGCTGGTCAAGCAGATAGACTACGAGGTAGGCCAGATCATCGCCACTTTGCGGGCCAATGGCCTACTGGACAATACCATCATCATCTTCTCCACAGACCACGCCGACTATCTGGGGGACCACAACCTCATCGGCAAGGCGTCCTTCTACGAGACGGCCATGAGGATACCTCTTCTGGTGAGGGTGCCCTGGGCCAGTGGCTCCCAGGTATGCGAGGACCTGGTGGAGCTGCGGGACGTCACCGCCACCATGCTTCGCCTGGCGGGACTGGAGGTGCCGCACTACATGGACTCGCGGCCCCTGCCGGGCCTGGGGCTGACGGACCAGCCACCCCGGGAACGTATCTTCGGCATGCTCACCGACGGTTGGATGGTTTTTGACGGGCAGTGGAAGCTGGCCAAGTACGCCACAGGGGAGGTGGTGCTGTTCAACCTGAAGGACGACCCTTATGAGCAGCACAACCGAGCTGGTGACCCAGCCTACTTCGACGTGTACCGCCGGCTGGACATGGAGCTGACCCTGGAGCTGATGGAGTCTTTCCGGGTAGCCATGCACGATCGCCTGGCCAGCCATGGGGATATGTCCCAGGACCCGGCCTTCGGGCGGGAGGGCTGGCAGTGGCGCTTCCCTGCGCCCATCCAAGCGGCCCTGCGGTGACCCGGCCGGCGAGGGGGTGGAGCGCCCTCCGGTTATTGGTGTGCGCAGAGCTTGTTCCACCGCCATTCGGCAGGAGGGCGCCGGCGGCCCGCCATGGATGTTTTCTTGCGAGCGCCGCCGCAATAATTGACAAAAATGCGAGTAGTATGGTATAGGACTACTATTTTGTGTGAAGATTCTCCACCTGGTAGCCGTGGTCCAGGGGAGCTCTGGGAGGGGCTCGAGATATGAGGCTCTAGGCGGACGCCAACATCCGGGGTAGTAAGAGTGAAAGTCAAGCAGGGGGTAGGGCTCCTGGTGCTGGTAGTGGTTGTGGGGCTGCTCGCCTCCGGTTGCAAAGGGTCAAAAGAGATCGGAGGTGTGTCGGAGGGCGGCCAACCTACACCATCACCCACGCCTGCCTCCAGTTATACGCCTGGGGTCACCCCCTGGGCCCCCTTGAGTGGCTCCGCCAGTGCCGTGGCACAGCGCTTGGTGGGTGTCCCAGACCTGCAGGAGGTGGTGGGGGCTACCCAGGAGGCCCTGGCCAGGGGAGGCATCTCCACCATGGAGGGGACCACGATCATCACCCAGGCCGTTGGCCCTCGCACTTCCACTTACTCGCTCCCCATCGAGGCGTACCACCTGGCCATGGAGGCCCGACACAGGGCCACGGCGGGCCGCCTGACCCTGGCCCAGTTCGGCGAGATGCTCCGTGACTTTGGTTGGCCTTTCCCCCCGGGCAGCGACCCTGGCCTGCAGTTGGTCCAGTTCTTGAGCATCTGGGTCACCGAGGCCCAGCAAGACCCCGAGAACCCCCACAGCTTCACCCCCCTCTTCCTGGCCGAGATGGCCAAGCGCCAAGACCCGCCTGTGGACCTGGCCGCCGGCTCCTACAGTCCGGAGGAGCTGCGGCTCACCATGCTGGAGCTACAGCTCTTCACCGCCGCCTTCGAGCGGGCCGCGGTGGTCAAGACGGCCCGAGTGCCTGTCTCCCAAGGGGGTGGTTGGCTGTTGGTCCGTGTGGCCCACGCCCAGGCCGACCCGTGCTCCCAGTTCAAAGACTGGCTGAGCTCCACCTACGGTGACGTGACCAAAGCCTTGGCGGAAGGCGCCAACATCGCCCTGGGCGAGGGCGTGGGGAAGGGGTTGGAGAAAGGAGTGAGCAGCCTGGGGCTCAACAGTGAGACCTTCGGCCAGGGGCTGTCAGTCCTGGCAATCATCGCCCGGATATACAAGCTCATCATCCTCTACAGCAATATCCAGGTGGAGGTGGTGGTGGAGTCCCAGAACCCCACCCACAAGCCAGGCCCCAATGAGGCGGACAAGATGGCGGCCTTTACTGCCCGGGCGGGTATCAGCCAGAAGGACTGGGAGGCCTATCAGCAGGCGTTCACTTCCTCGGACTTCGTTCGCGCCCTGCGGGATTGTGCTGGAGTGGCCGGCCTGCCCACCCTGGCTGATATCGGCGATATCGCCAAGGAGGCGGCGACCTGGCGGGTGGAGTGGCTGTGCGTCGAAGGCTGCCCCGAGCATGCCACCCCTCAGATCAACCCGGATGAGTTTCGCCACCTGGGCCAGTTGGAGATGGACCTGGAGCAGGACCCCGACGCACCTTACAACGCCTCGGCCACCATATTCTTTGACATCACGTCGGAAAAAGCCCCGGGCCACACAGGCCCAGAGAAAAGAGGCAACGTAAAAGTAAGGGCGGAGGTGGAGACCAGCAGTCCCCCCACGGTGAGCAGCCTGGTCAACGCCATCAAAGGCGGCCAGGCGGCCGCAGCGGCAAGCCCCATCGGGGCCATCCTTGCCCTGGCCGACGCTCTTACCGAGGTAGCGGGAGGCTGGTTCCAAGAGATGGTGCAGCCCAAGAACTACGCCACCTTGGTTGTGACGTACCACGAAGCTGGAGGCCGCTGGACCGGCACCATCACCTTCACGGAGACCACGCACACCATACTAGCCAGCGAAGGAGAAAGGGGAGGGTCCAGGAGCGAAAGCACGGAGACGCTCACGGTGCGGGTGACGCTGGCCGAGACGGAGCAGGAGGTCGCCGACCAGGGGGCCATCTTCGCCATGGTGAAAGCCGATGTGAGCGGCGAGTACACCATGCAAGGCACTACCAGCGGCTGGACCACCACCGTCTGCTCGGTGTTAGGACGGGTCCGCCTGACCGATAGCGGTGAAAGGCACATGAACGGTTCGGGAGCGGGGGAAGGGAGGATCACCATCACTGTGGGACCAGATGGTTCCTACTTCATTGGAGGTGGCTCCGATGTGGCTTTTCCGGCGGAGGGACAGAGCACTGGCCAGGGCGAAATCTGTCACAACGACGGGACGGGCTGGAAGGTAGTTACAATAACCGAAACTACGCCCTTGGGCCCCGTATTGATGTCAATGAACGTCCCCATCTTTGGAGGGCAGATAGACCCCCGGCTCCCCAACTCGCTGCGGGGTTCGAAGACGGAGACCTCTAGAGTGGGGGATTCCACCAAGACCACCACCATTACCTGGGACCTAAGGCGGAATTAGAGCGCGAAGGCCCCCAAGGAGGATTCGACGTGAATGGCCTGAAGATGTGGGTAATCATCACCGCCGCCATTGCCATCCTGGGGCTGGCCTGCGGCGGCAGTGGCTCCCAGGCCACGCCAACCCCTACCCCCACTGCTAACGCGGCTGCCTTTGACTGGTGCCTTGCCGGAAATCTGTGGACGCCCACCATCTCCGCGGCTTCTGGGGGACAGATTCAATCGGCCAGGATCGAAGGTGTCGTCGAGTTCAAGGGCAAGAGTTACTGCAAAGCCACCTATGAAGTGGAAACGGGTGGGCAGAGGGCTCGATACAGCTACTACTTCAACCAGGATGGCACGGACATGTGGGCCGTCATAGATATCGGCGGCCAGGTCCAGGAGCTGCACCTGGCAGGAGGCAACTAGGCTGCAAGGCGGAGAGTCTAGCTGAATCCTAGTGCGCGCTCTTTCAGGCTGACGAATCGCTGCTGGCCCACCACTATATGGTCTAGTAGCTCGATGTCCAGCAGCTTGCCTGCTTGGACCAGGTCCCTGGTCATGCGCACATCCTCTGGGCTGGGCGTGGGGTCGCCTGAGGGGTGGTTGTGCACGATGATGATGGAGGTGCACCCCTCCCGGATGGCTGGCCGGAAGACCTCCGCCCCTCGGACTACGGCGGTGTTCACGTTGCCAACGTAAATCTCCCGCACGCCCAGCACCTGGTTCCGCGTGTTCAGCAGGACCACCCGCAGGTGCTCCTGCTCCAGAAAACCCATCTCCCCCATGAGCAGGTTGGCCACGTCTTGCGGGTTGCGGATAACCGGGCGGTCTTGGGGCTGTAGGGAAAGCATGCGGCGTCCCAGCTCCAGGGCCGCCAGGAGCTGGCAGGCCTTGGCCTCGCTGATACCTTTCTGGGAGCACAGCTCGGCGTACTGGGCCCGGGCCAGGCCCGCCAGGCCGTGAAACCGGGCCAGCAGGTGCCCCGCCATCTCCAGGACACTTTCGCCCTCTACTCCCGTCCGCAACAGGATGGCGATGAGCTCCGTGTTGCTGAGGGAGGAGGCGCCATAGTTCTTCAACCGCTCTCTGGGGCGCTCCGCCAGGGGGATGTCGCGGATCATGGGACGGTAGCGGTCGTTGGAACGTTCTGCCATGGGCACCTCACGGAGCTAGGGAGACGACAAGGGGGAGTTTTCGAGGAGAAATGATAAGGGGTGAGGCGGAGCAGGGCAATAGGAGGACGTGGCTGGCAGCAGGCTAGACCCGCACCACCGTCAGGAGCAGGTGGCTCTCCTCCAAGGCCCGGATACCTATGTTGGGCTCCTGGCTTATCTTGGCGGCGTCGCCAGCGCTGAGGGTGTGTTCGCCTATCTGCACCGAGCCACTGATGACGTAGAAGTAGGCGCCGTAGCCCTCTTCAAAGGCGTGGTACAGGCTGTGCCCCTCCTCCAGAGTGGAGGCATATATCTGGGCGTCCTGGCGGATGGGGAGGGCATCCTGGTGGCGGTCGGAGACGATGGGCAGCAGCCGGTTCAGCCGCTCCTCCCGCCGGACACGCTTCTGCTCCACGCTGGGAGGCAGGCCCAGGACCCGGGGCAGTATCCACATCTGGATGAAGGTCATGGG
>DAOUBE010000238.1:0-11535 GCA_034432835.1 Dehalococcoidia bacterium
CCTGGACTACAACACCCCAGCCCAGTATCTTACTAAGCACCACCCAGAACTGGTCCCTAAAATAGCCCGACTGTCTCATATGTACTGAACCAGTACAGGGACTAGACCGGGGAGGGAAAGGTGCATATAATGCCGTTGACCCACGTCCCACGGGCATGGTTGGCTGAGCCGTTGGACTACTACGCTTACGGAGGAGACCAGTGAAGTTCGCTAGGTATCAAGCCCAGGGGAAGGTTTCCTACGGTGTTGTCGAGGGAGACGTCGTCAAAGAGATGAGCGGCACTCCCTTCGAGAAGTACCAGCTCACGGGAAAGAGCCACAAGCTGTCGGAGGTCAAGCTGCTGGCCCCCTGCACCCCCGTCAAGATGCTGGCCATGGCGTTAAACTACAAGAGCCATCTGGGAGACCAGAAGCCTCCCGACCAGCCGGAGCCCTTCTTCAAGGTGCCCACCTCCATCATCGGGCCGGGGGACACCATCATCCTGCCCAAGAACGCTGGCAGGGTGGACGAGGAGGCGGAGCTGGTGGTGGTCATGGGCAAGCGATGCAAGGGCGTGTCCAAGGCCGACGCCCTGAAGTACGTCCTGGGCTACACCATAGGCAACGACGTCAGCGCCCGGGTCTGGCAGCGGGGAGACAAGAGCTGGTGGCGGGCCAAGTCTTCGGACACCTTCGCCCCCCTCGGCCCTTACATCGTGACCGACCTGGATGGGGGCAATCTGGAGATCTTCGCCCGGGTTAATGGCAAAGAGGTGCAGCACTGCCACACCTCGGAGCTGCTATACGACATCCCCACCATCATTAGCTTCATCAGCCAGGTACTGACCCTGGAGCCGGGCGACCTCATCTTCACCGGCACCTCGGGCGTGCCTGCCGAGATCCACGACGGCGACGTGGTGGAGATAGAGATTCCCGGGATCGGGGTGCTCAAGAACCCGGTGAAGGCGCAGAAGTAAGAGCCAGAACCCTCCTCCACTGGGGTCTTGAGGGACGTTCAAAGGCTGGCATCTAAGGGCAAGGCCGAAAGTCCCCCTTCTGCTATTGGAGAAGGGGGACTTTTCAATCATGGGGGTTGGTAGGAGCGAGGCTGTGGGGTGGGGCCCGGCCGGCTTACTCCGGTTCGTACAGCTCTTCCTTGGCCAGGCTGCGCATGAACTCCAGGTACTGGGCCTTGGTCATAGGCGGCTTGTGGCTGGAAAGCACCTCTCCGGCCCGGGCGGCGCCGTCGGCCAGCAGGTCCACCACCGTCATGGCCATGGCCTTGGCTGGGCCCAGCACCGCCAGCTCGTAGTCCTGGATGAGGTAGTCGGCGCCGTGGCCCAGGCCGGTGGCCCCGGCCACGTAAGGGTGCACCACGGGCATGATCTGGCTTAGGTCCCCCATGTCCGTGGAGCCGGTGCGGTGACCTATCTGCCCCACGTTATCCTCGCCCACCACGGCGGCAGCGTTGGCCTTGAGGATCTGACCCAGCTTTGGGTATATCTCCATGGGCATGTAGCCGGGTATGGTCTTAATACGCACCTTGGCGCCCACGGCCATGGCCCCGGCCTTGACGGCACGGTCCACCTTGCGGTTGGCATCCAGGATAGCCTGGACCGTCTTGCCCCGGACAAAGGTCTCCATGCGTACGTCGGCGGGGACGGCGCTCACAGCCTCGCCGCCCTTGGTGATGATGGGGTGCACCCGGATGGTGTCCTTGTCCTGAAAGGTCTCCCGGTTGGCGTGGATGGCCATGAGGGCGAGGGAGGCAGCGTTGAGGGCGTTGATGCCCATGTGGGGCGCGCCACCGGCGTGGGCCCCCTTGCCCAGGAACTGCATGGTCTTGGCCACGGTACCGTTGTTGGTGCCATTGAGGGCTATCTTGACGCCCTCCAGGTCCGTGGCTGTATGACACATCATGGCGATGTTCACGTCATCGAACTCGCCCAGGCGCACCAGCTCAGGCTTGCCGCCCAGGAACTCGATCTTCCCCTGCTGCCGGAGGCCGTCGCGGTACTCGATCTCGATGTACTCCTCGGCCGGCACGGCGAAGAGGGTCACGGTACCGCTGAGGCTCTCCAAAACGCCGGGGGCCAGCAGGCCGATGGCCGCCCCCAGCATCATGCCGATCTGGGCATGGTGGCCGCAGGCGTGGGCGGCACCGGTCTTGGGGTCGGCGTGGGGGTGCTGGTGGACGATAAGGGAGTCCAGCTCACCCAGGACGGCCACGTTGGGGCCGGGGCTGCCACCCCGGAGTTGCGCCTTGACTCCCGTCAGCGCCAGGCCAGTGCGGTGAGGTATGCCTAGCTTCTTGAACTGCTCCGACACCAGGGCGGCGGTCTTCACCTCTTTGAAGCCTGGCTCTGGATTCTTGAGGATGGTCTTGCTGACCGAGATGATCTCCTGGCCGTGGGCGTCGATGGCTTCGACGACTCTTCGCTTGATCTCGTCCCTGGAAAGCATGGGCTCACCTCCAGCAATCTGGTGCCCAGATTTTACCAGAGGAGGAAAAGGGGTGCATGGGAGCTGTTCACAAAAAAGGCCCCACCGGTGTGATAGCAGCGGTGGGGCCTCTTGACTGTTGGATACTGGACAGCCTTCTAGTTGTTCCTTCGGATGTAGTTGACAGCCAGGTCCACGGAGCTGGTACTGGGGCCGCCATTCAGGGTCTGCTCCATGGTAAATGTGTAGGGAGTGAAGCAAGTGGCCGGATTGGCGAAGTCAGTGCACCGAACATTGCCAGATACAGGGTCGAAGGTGTAGTGGAGGCGTATGGCAAGGATGCCGTCCTCGGGCACGGTGAAATTGTTCAGTATCTGGCAGTCGCCGTGGGCTGGGCAGGAGGGGGTCGGCGGGTTGCCTGCGTTACCGTCGATGCGGTCTCCGTTGAGCAGGACCTGCACGGGGCTGCCGAAGCCCAGCTCCATGTCCTGCTCCGTCTCCGTGGGGTTATTGAGGAACAGGCTGATGACGTCGCCCTGCTCCACCTCTACATTGTAGCAGTAGAAGAAACCACCCGGGTTAACGTTAAAGAAAGCACCGTTGGGCCTGTACCTAACAACTATGGAAGAGAGGGTCTCGTCGGCCTCGCAGTCATCGTTGTTGGTCGGGGCCAGGAAGCTGAGCCCGCCGGGCGGGGGTGGAGTGGGTGTTGGGGTTGGTGTAGGAGTGGGGGTAGGGGTGGGCGTGGGGGTAGGAGTAGGCTCCTGGCAGCCGGACCCGTTGACCTCTACGCTCACGGAGTTGGTATCTAGGGAATTGGTCTCGCCGGCCTGGTTCTCGTAGGTCAGGTGGGCGCCTTGGTTCAAGACGTAGGTGCCGCACTGCTGGAACTGGCCGCTCCGGGTAGAGACGTTAAGGACCAGGGAGATAGTCTTGCGCCCCACAAAGGTATCGGCGACCTCCAACTTCACGTCGGTGTGGGTCCCCTGGTCTGTGATGGTGACCACGCCCGGGGTGGTGTTGGCTGTCTGGAAGAGGGTGTAGCCGTCGATCTCCACCTCACCACCGAAGGTATCGGTGATGACGATGTTCTTCCATATGTCGTCGAACTCCAAGCGGATCTCCACCTTCCAGGCATTCTCGGTGTTGAGAGGGATACCGGTGATGGTGCCGGAGATGAACCGTTTGATGAAAATCAGGCCCGTGGCCTCGCTTCTGCTGGCGAAGACGCCGATGGCGACTATCAAGGCTAAGGCAGTCAGGGCCACGGTGAACAAGCGCAGCTTCACAGAAATTCCCCTCTTCATGCTTCCTTATTCCCTCCGGTGCAATTCGATGGGCAAGATTGTAACAAAACTACTTATCAATATCGTTAAAGTGAGGTTAGAGTCGTGTATTAATGCGTAATCATGTCCCTTACATCCTGTCCCATGGGATTTACCAATGTCTCAAGGCAAACATAATGGAATCGGGCCCAGGGCCGGCCGCTGAGCTGGCGGCCAAAAGGGAGCCCCGCACTTCCAGGGGGGGCAGGCTGTAGGAGGCCTCCTGGTGGTGCGGGGCTCCCGGACCCAAGTCCGTGGCTCTGTTACCGCTTTTCGTAGTTCACCGTCAGGTTCGTCGAAGAGGTGCTGGACGAACCGTTGAGGGTCTGCTCCATGGTGAAGGTGTAGGGAGTGAAGCAGGTGGTGGGGTCGGCGAAGTTGGTGCACCGGACGTCGCCCGAGGCCGGGTCATAGGTGTAGTGCATACGCACTGCCAGAGTGCCGCTGGACGGGACCGCGAAGTTGCTGACCACCTGGCAGTCGCCGTGGGCCGGGCAGCTAGGCGTGGGCGGACCGCCGGCAGCCCAAGCGGGCTTTGCTCGCGTCCACAGGGGAAAGTACCCTTACCACACCAATGCCTTGGACCGGCACGGCCTGGGCAGGTCAAAGGGCGTGCCTCCCCATCTTCTCATATCTGCTCCCCCTCCTGTCTGCTCCCCCTCCTGACAAGGCGGGCTACACGCCATGGATTGGTCAGCCGAGGAGTGCTAAGAATGGTCGAGGAACCTCAGGACCAGCCCTTTCCCCGTGTCTGGTTTGCACTCCTCCCAGTGAAGGCTATAATAGCGGACCATGAAGGTTGTAATATCCCCACAGGCGTTCAAGGGTAGCCTTACAGGCATGGAGGCCGCCCGGGCCATGGCCGAGGCGGTCCAGGAGGTCTTTCCTGGTGCTGAAACGGTTCTTCTCCCCGTAGCCGACGGCGGCGACGGCACTCTCCAGACCCTGGTGGAGGTCACCGGCGGCCAGTTCTTCACCAGCAGGGTCACCGGCCCCCTGGGCGAGCCCGTGGACGCCCAGTGGGGCGCCACCGGCGACGGCAGGACGGCCATCATCGAGATGGCGCGGGCCTCGGGCCTGGTGCTGGTGCCGCCGGACAGGAAGGACCCCCGGGTCACCACCACCTACGGCACGGGCCAGCTTATCAACCAGGCCCTGGAGCGGGGTTACCAGCACATCATCCTGGGCATTGGCGGCAGCGCCACCAACGACGGCGGCGCCGGGGTGGCCCAGGCCGTAGGGTACCGCCTGCTGGATGCCCAGGGCAGGGATCTGCCTTTCGGTGGAGCTGCCCTGGCCCGGCTAGCCCGCATAGACCCCTCCCGGCGTAACCCCAGGCTGGAGGGTGCCCGGGTGACCGCCGCCACCGACGTTAATAACCCCCTGTGCGGCCCCAGGGGCGCCTCGGCGGTGTATGGGCCACAGAAGGGCGCCACCCCGGAGATGGTGCAGGAGCTGGACCGGGCGCTGGCTCATCTGGCCGAGGTGGTGAAGCGGGACCTTGGCGTGGACGCCGCCGACACTCCCGGTGCCGGCGCCGCCGGGGGGCTGGGCTTCGGCGTCATGGTTTTCCTTAAGGGCGAGCTACGGCCTGGCATCGACATGATCTGCGACCTGCTGGGGCTGGAGCGGTACCTGGAGGGGGCGTCTCTGGTCCTCACCGGCGAGGGTATGATTGATGCCTCCACCATGTACAACAAGGCGCCCATAGGCGTGGCCCGGAGGGCCAAGGCCCGGGGGATTCCGGTGGTGGCGGTGGCTGGCTCCAAGGGCAAGGGCTACGAGGGGGTCTTCGACCAGGGGGTCCAGGTGGTGGAGGCTATGGTCGAGGGCGATGTGACGGTGGAGGAGGCCATGGCCCGCCCTTACCAGGTGCTGCGGGAGGCCACGGTACGGGCGCTAAGACGCCTGGTCCGGTGAACATCCGGACCAGCTTCGGCGCGACGCCCCCGTCCGAGGGGGGAGAGCTCCCTTGGGAGCTGGAGTAGACCCGCCAGGTCTTCCACACGCTGATAGCCAGGGTCGGCTATCCTCACTGGCACCGCTGTTCCCTTCACCAGGGCACCGACCCCTGGCCGGATGGGTAGGTTTAAAGGCCCTTGCCTTACGCCTTGTCCACTATCACCATGTGGGCCTCCACGGGGCCGTGGACGCCCACCACCACCGTCTGCTCGATATCGGCGCTGCGGCTGGGCCCTGTGATGATGTTCATGTAGCTGCCCATGTCGCCGCCGTTCTGGAGGAAGGCCACCCTCCTCAGCAGGAAAAGGTCGTCCAAAGACTGGATGACCTGCTCCGGCTCAACGATGGCTATGTGGACGGGGGGCAGCAGGGAGACCAGGCGGCTCAGCCCCTTCCTGGGCAGCAGCACTATAGAGCCCGTCTCGGCGACGGCGTAGTCCACTCCCGTGACCCCCAGGTCAGCCCGGGCGGCCTCGGTCCGCAGGGCCTGGCGGGTGGCACCGACGCCCTGGGCCATCACGGTCACCTGGGCTCCGGGCAGGACCTTGGCCAAGTCCAGGCGCTGGAAGACCGCCTGGTCGGAACGCACAACCCGTTGCGCCTTGTGCTTGTTAGCCACCTCCCGAAGGTAGCCTGCGGCATCCTCCAGGGAGGGCGCCCGGAACACCTTCCATCCGATGGTAGAGGCCTTCTGCTCCAAGAGGCCCAGCAGCTCTCCCCGTTTCGCCTCGCAGCGGCGGACCACCTCCTTGGCGCGCTGGGTCAGCCCCTGAAGGCTCTCGCCCAACCGGGGGTAGCTGGGCGCCGGGGCATCTGTGCCCTTACCCAGTGCCTCCCGCACCATGCGGAGGAACTCTTCCCTGGTGGTCCTGCCTTCTGCCATCAGCTATTCCTTGGAAGAGAGCCTTTTGGCCCAAATCTGCCGGAAGGTCTCCTTGGGGAGGGCGGGCAGGTCTCGGGCACGGGTCCAGCGGGAGAAGGGGGGGATGGGCAGGCGGCGGATGCGGCCCTGGCGGGCCAGGGGTGCCTGGAGCACCCTGCCGGCGGCCCGGAAGGCACCCATGAGCCAGGGCCTGGTCATTAACTGGTACCAGACCTTGAAGGTCAGCGACTCCATGACCGAGCTCTTGCGCTCCTGGGGCTGGGGGCCCTGGGCCAGCCGGTGGCGCAGGGTCAGCAGCATGTGGGGGATGTTAATTTTTATGGGGCAAACCTCGCGGCAGGCCCCGCACAGGCTGGAGGCGTAGGGCAGGTCCTTGGCCTTGGGCAGGCCCACCAACACCGGCGTCACCACGGCGCCTATGGGCCCCGAGTACACCCACCCGTAGGCGTGGCCACCCACGTTGCGATAGACCGGGCAGGTGTTGAGGCACGCCCCGCAGCGGATGCAGTACAGCGCCTCCCTCAACTCCGGGTCCCGGAGCAGCCGAGAGCGACCGTTGTCCACTATGACCAGGTGGAACTCCTCCGGGCCGTCCTCGTCCTCGGGCCGGCGGGGGCCGGTGACGAAGGTGGTGTAGCTGGTGATACGTTGGCCCGTGGCCGCCCGGGGCAGCAGGCGGAGGAAGATGGACAGGTCCTCCAGGGAGGGCACCACCTTCTCCATACCCGCGATGGTGACCTGGATGCGGGGCGCCGAGGTGCAGAAGCGGCCGTTGCCCTCATTGGTCACCAGCATGATGGTGCCCGTCTCTGCCACCATGAAGTTGGCGCCGGTTATGCCCATATCGGCCTGGAGGAACTTGTCCCGCAGGACACGGCGGGCCGTGCGGGCCATGTCCTCGATGCTCTCCAGGCCCTGGGCGGCCAAGTGGCGCTGGAAGAGCTCGCCCACCTCCTCCTTGCTCTTGTGCATGGCCGGGGCGATGATGTGGGACGGGGTCTCGCGGGCAAGCTGGATGATGTACTCCCCCAGGTCCGACTCCACCACCTCAATACCCATCTTTTCCAGGAGCTGGTTCAGGCCCATCTCCTCGGAGACCATGGACTTGCTCTTGGTGACTATCCGGACGTCGCGGGAGCGGGCTATCTCGGCCACGATGCCGTTGGCCTCGTCGGCATCTTTAGCAAAGTGGACCACGCCGCCCGCCTGGGTGACGCGGTCGGCCAGCATGGCCAGATAGTGGTCCAGGTTCTCCAGGGTGTGGTGCTTGATCTGGCGGGCGCGGTCACGCAGGTCTTCCCAGACCTCGGGGCCGATGTCTTGGATAGCCCGTTGGCGGGCCTGGTCGAAGCCGCCCATGCCCTTCAGGGCCTTCCTGAGCTTGGGGTCCAGGACGGCCTTGGCCGACACCCGCTGGAACTCCTGGGTCTTGACCTCTGACACTGTTCACCTCAAACGCTTCTTTGCCCCAGGGCTCGCCCTGGACCTTCCTCTTGATCCTGTGCTGCTCCTACCCTTGTGTAGCACAACGGCAAAAATATGGGTGCAGGGTAAACCATGCTTCAGCGGCTTCTGGGGTGAGATATCCCCCTGTCCAGAAGCTGGGCCAGGTGCAGCACCTCCACGCCGGAGTTGCGGCGGGCCAGGGCACCCTTGATGTGCATCAGACAGCTCATGTCGCAGGCCACCAGCACCTGAGCTCCGCTCTTCAGCACGTTGCCTACCTTGTCCTCCAGCATGGCCTCCGAGATGTGGGGGTACTTCACCGAGAAGGTGCCACCGAAGCCACAGCAGGTCTCGGCCTGCTCCAGGGGCACCATCTCCAGGCCTTTCACTGCGCCCAGCAGGGCCCGGGGCTCCTGGACCACCCGCAGCTCCCGGAGCTGATGGCACGACGGGTGGTAGGTCACCCTGCCGCTGTAAGCGGCACCTACGTCGGTCACCCCCAGCACCTTCACCAGGAACTGGGAGAACTCGTAGGTGCGCTGGCCCAGCTCCACGGCCCTTTGGTGAAGCGCCTTGTCATCTTGGAACAGGCCCGGGTAGAAGACGCGTATCATACTGGTACAGGAGCCAGAAGGGACTACGACGTATTGGCTATCTTTGAAGGTGTGGAGGAAGCGGGCGGCCAATGCTCGCGCCTCACGGTTGTACCCGGAGTTGAAGGCAGGCTGGCCGCAGCAGGTCTGCTCCATTGGGAAGTCCACCTCCACGCCCAGGTGCCGCAGCACCCGTACCACACTCTCGCCCACCTGGGGGAAGAGCTGGTCCAGAATGCAGGTGATGAAGAGGGAGGCCTTGACCTTGGGAGGGCTGCTGGTCCGTGGAGGCTCGTTCATACGCCTGGTAGGTTATCAGAACTGCGAGCAAGGGGCAAGGTAGGGGTGATACCAAACGTCCCCGAGGTTGCCCCGGGGACGTTGGTTTGCCGGTGCCGCGTGGCGGGAGTGGGAGGGAGTCGAACCCACCGACCCCTTTATAGGGGGTCCAACGGTTTTGAAGACCGCAAGAGCCACCGGGCCCCATCCACTCCCGGCCTTGGAAGGCCGTGAGATGCCAGGCTAGCTGGTGGAGACGGCCGCCTCGATGCGCTTCTTAAGGACGGCCTTGGGCACGGCCCCCACCACCTGGGAGACCGGCTTACCTCCGCGGAAGATGATGAGGGTGGGGATACTGCGGACGCCGAACCGCATGGCCGTCTCCGGGTTGGCATCGACGTCCAGCTTGACGAAGTCCACTTTCCCGGCATACTCCTCGGCCAGCTCATCAACCAGGGGTGCGATCATCTTGCAGGGGGCGCACCACTCGGCCCAGAAGTCCACCAGCACAGGGCGAGCAGCTTTGAGCACCTTCTCCTCGAAATCTAGGTCGGAGACCTGGGCAGTCCTAGCCATATTGTACCTCCAGCGAGCTTGCTATCATTCCAGTCAGATGCTCCCGTGCCTGAAAGAATTCGTCGTGTGTCTAGTGTATTACCAATGGGGGTACAGGTCAACTGGACGGGAGTCACTCCCGTTGGGGGCAACCCTTGGCACCAGGGTAGTGATGGATTATAGTAGAAGGTCATGCAGCTATGGGAGATGTGAAGGCCTACCCAGCACTCCAGCAGGAGGTGGCCCCGATGACCGTGCATGGCCAGGGCCGGTGGGGGGACTCTGTGGCCCTGTTGGAGGGTCAGCCCGTGTTTGTCTTTGGCGCCATAGAGGGGGAAGAGGTACGGGTGGAGGTGGTGAAGCGGCGCCGCCAGCGTGTGGTGGCCCGGGTGGTGGAAGTGCTGGCGCCCTCGCCCCATCGAGTGACGCCGCCCTGCCCCTACTTCGGGCCGTGCACTGGGTGCCAGTGGCAGCACATAGAGTACACGCACCAGCTTGAGCTGAAGCGGCGGGCCGTGGTACAGGCGCTGGAGCAGTCGGGGGGCTTGGCCGACCCGCCGGTGGCCCCTACCCTGCCCTCCAACCAGACCTTTGGCTATCGCAACCACGCCCGCTTCACCGTTGACTCCAAGGGTAGGCTGGGCTTCGTCAACCGCGAGACCCGCCGGTTCGTGGAGATAGACCGCTGCCTCATTATGCACCCGGCTATTAACCAGCTCCTGGCCCAGCTTCAGGGCAAGTGTGGCGAGACCACCCAGCTCTCTATACGCTACGGGGTCAACACGGGGGAGTTCCTCATCCAGCCCAGGCTGCGATCGCCCCAGATAGACCTGCCCACCGGCCAGACCCACTACCACGAAAGGGTGGGGGGCCACACCTTCCGAATAGCCTCGCCGGCCTTCTTCCAGGTGAACACCCAACAGGTGGAGGTCCTGGTGAGGGTCTTGCGGGAGGGGTTGAGGCTGGAGGGCCAGGGGCTTTTGGTGGATGCCTACGCTGGGGTGGGCACCTTTGCCGTGCTGCTGGCCTCCTATGTCCAGAGGGTGGTGGCCATTGAGGAGTCGCCCCCGGCGGTGGAGGATGCCCGGGCCAACGCCGCCGACCTGCCCAACGTGCAATTCATCCTTGGCCGCACGGAGGAGGTGCTGGGGCGGCTGGACCAGCGGCCCGACGCCGTGGTGGTGGACCCGCCTCGTAAGGGGTGCCTGCCCGGGGCCCTGGAAGCCTTGGCCCGGCTGGCCCCACCTCGGCTGGCCTACGTGTCCTGCGACCCTCACACCTTGGCCCGGGACCTCAGGAGCCTGGTAGGAGGGGGGTTCAGCCTGGAGAGTGTGCAGCCCATTGATATGTTTCCCCAGACCCACCACGTGGAGTGTGTGGCCATTCTCACCCATCAGGGGGCAGCGTAAGTTGGACTTTCTGGGAATAGGCACCCTGGAGTTTCTAGTCATCCTGCTGGTGGCCTTCATCGTCCTGGGGCCCACCAGGATGATGGAGCTGGCCAGGGGACTGGGCAAGATGGTGCGGGAGTTCCGCCGGTCCATGTCAGACATCACCGACGCCCTGGAAGAGGAAGACAGGAAGGTGCGGTCGTTCCAGCAGGAGCCACCCCGGCACCAGGCACCCCCTGACTCCGACGGTCAGGGCATAAGCCAGCACTGAGGCGCGCCGTGGAAGACCGGGAGCTGTCTATCCGAGAGCACCTGGAGGAGTTGCGGCGGCGTCTGCTCATAGTGGCCGTGGCCCTGGTGGTGTTCACGGGGCTAGCCTTTGCCTTCTACAAGCCCATCCTGCGGCTGCTGCTCCTCCCCATAGAGGAGGTCTCCCCCACGGGTGGGTCCGCGCTGGTCTATACCCAGCTCACCGAGATGTTTGGGGTCATCATGAAGACCGCTCTGGTGGCGGGGATGGTGTTCAGCCTGCCCGTCCTGCTGTACCAGGTCGTGATGTTCGTGGGGCCGGCCCTGACGGCCAGGGAGCGGGCCTACCTGTACCTGTTCCTTCCTGGCGCTCTGGTGGCCTTCGTGGGCGGGGCCACCTTCGGGTACTTTATACTTCTGCCCCCCGCCCT
>DAOUBE010000239.1:0-33381 GCA_034432835.1 Dehalococcoidia bacterium
CCTGGACTACAACACCCCAGCCCAGTATCTTACTAAGCACCACCCAGAACTGGTCCCTAAAATAGCCCGACTGTCTCATATGTACTGAACCAGTACACTCCATTGACACCCACGAACGACCGGTGCTAACGTGACCGCCGAAAGGAGAACGGAAGACCATGGAGAGTCCTGTCATTGTCGTGCTGGGCGGCATAAACATGGACCTTATCACCCACACGCCCCGTTTCCCACGGCCCGGCGAGACCGTGGTGGGCAGCCGGTTCTTCACCACCGCGGGCGGCAAGGGGGCCAACCAGGCGGTGGCGGCGGCCCGCCTGGGGGCATCGGTCAGGATGGTGGGCCGCGTGGGCGGCGATATCTTCGGCCCACAGTTGGTGGACGGCCTCAAGGCCGACGGCATTGACGTGTCCGGCGTGGGCACAGACCCAGGCACCAGCTCCGGCATCGCCGTCATCAGCATAGACCAGACGGCCCAGAACCAGATCATCCAGGTGCCGGGCGCCAACCACACCTGCGGGCCAGCGGAGGTGGAGCAGGTGAAGCGGGCCCTAGAGGGCGCTTCGGTGCTGATGCTTCAGATGGAGTTGCCCGTCCCGGTCACCCTGGAAGCTGCCCGCCTGGCGTTCAGGAAGGGTGTGCCCGTGGTCTTCGACCCCGCTCCTCCCGTACCCTTCCCCAGCGAGATGTTTCGACTGGTGAGCTATCTGACCCCCAATGAGACCGAGGCTGAGGCCCTGGTGGGCTTCCCGGTCACCGGGCCGGAGTCGGCGGAGAAGGCCGCCCGAAGGCTGCTGGAGCGGGGAGTCCCCCACGTGCTGGTGAAGATGGGTGCCCAGGGGGCCTTCCTGGCTACCAGGGACACCATGCAGCACTACCCGGCCATCCCTGTCAAGGCAGTGGACACCGTGGCCGCCGGCGACGCCTTCAACGCCGGCCTCACTGTGGCCGTGGCCGAGGGCCGGCCGCTAAAGGAGGCGGTCTGGTGGGCCGTGGCGGCCGGCGCCATGGCCGTCACCAAGCCCGGCGCCCAGACCTCCATGCCCCACCGCCAGGAGGTCGAGGCCCTCCTGAAGAAGCACAGGACTTAAGAGTTTGGCGATGCTTCTCTGGAGTGCCCGTCTCGCCTTCCCGGTGTCAGCCCACTAACATAGCGGTAAGGGTTCCCACGCTGTCCAGCCTCTCCAGGCGGTACACTGTCTCCAGCACCTTATCCGCCCTCTCCGGCATCAGCACCCCCTGGGCGCAGTCCCGGAACTTCTCCGCCAGCTCCTCCCGACCCATGGGGCGCTCCGGCGTCCCCCTGGAGGTATGGGCCTCCTTAGTCAGGATTCGCCCGTCCTTCAGCCTCAGCTCCAGCAGGCTCCGTATCCGGTCGAATCCCTTGGCCTCTATGTCCGGGTGCAGGTAGGGCGATACCCGCCCCATCATCTCCCTCACCTGGGGCGACGTCACCACCTCATCGGTGAAATCCCTAACCCCGGCCTGCCTCCTGAGCAGAATGATAGCCATGGTAAAGGGTATACTGAACTTGGCCTGGAGCTCGTTCTGGGGCTGGGGGTACCGCAGGGCGTTGAGCACGTTGGAGCTGGTGCCCACCCGCAGCTCCGCCACCTGTTGGGGGTGCACATCGTGCTCCAGGACCAGCTCCCGCAGGGCATCCATGGAGGGATGGGCCAGGGGGCCGCAGGGGTAGGGCTTGATGGAAACGCCCGGCTCCACCAGCGAGTAGGGTTTCCCCAACTTGCCCCGCACCAGCTCCGGCTGGCAGCCGCCCCCGGCCACCTGGAAGAAGCCCCACCGGCCGTCCAGGGCGTCGGGGTCAGTCTGGTAGCCCAGGGCGGCCAGCTTCGCCGCCACCACCCCGTTCTCGGCGGCGGCCCCTGCGTGGTAGGGCTTGGTCATGGTGCCGAAGGCGGCCCGTATCCCCGCGCTCTTGCTGGCGGCTATGCCTATGGCGTGGCGCATCTGCTCCCGGGACAGCCCCAGCAGGCGGCCGGCCGCTGCCGCCGCGCCAAACACCCCGATGGTGCCGGTGGAGTGGAACCCGTTCTTGTAGTGATGGGGGTCAATGGCCTCGGCCACTTTGCAGGCCACCTCCACCCCGACTACGTAGGCCGCCAGCAGGTCGCGCCCGCTGGCCCCTGCCTCCTCAGCCGTGGCCAGGGCGGCCGACAGCACCGGCACCGAGGGATGGGTCAGGAGGCCGTACACGCGGTCGGGTTGGGAGGAGATTTGGGTGTCGTCGTAGTCCAGGGCATGCCCCGCCACACCATTGGCTAGGGCCGCCAACTGGGCCGGCAGCCGCAGGCCAGCGCCCAGCACCGTTGCCTGGCCCTTGGCCCCCAGCCCTTGTGCATACTGGCGGACCACCGAGGCCGAAGGCGTCTCCACCCCCGCCAGCATGACGGCCAGGGTGTCCACCACCCCCTCTCGAGCCCGCTGGAGCACGGGGGCGGGTATGGCTTCAAAGGTTAGGTCAGCAGCGAACCGGGCCACCTCGGAAGTCAGGCTCTCTTCACGGGACAAGGCAGGACTCCCCCTTCATACAGTCCTCGTTGAGCTAACTCTGAGACACAGGAGGGCTCACCCCTCCCCGGTGTGCCCCGCGGCATCGGCCAGGGCCTTATCCATGACCTCTTGCACCTTCAGCCCATCGTAGAAGCTGGGCGACATCTCCCGGCGACCCAGTACCGCCTCCACAAACCGCTGGGTGGAGTACCACGGCTTCCTCAACATGGTCGCCAGAAGGGAGGCCTCGTCGGTGAGGTCCAGGCCCTGGGTCAGCACCGCTGGCAGGGGAAGCACCTGGTCCCTGGTCTGGTCGCCCTGGGCACCCCGTACCGTCACCCAGCTCCTGGGGTCCAGGGTCCGGTTGGTATCCACCCGCAGGACACCTTGGCTGCCGTGCACCTCTGCCCGCACCTGCATCCCGCCCAGGCCCGGGTGGGCCACCCACGAGGCGTGGAGCACCCCCACGGCCCCCTTTTCGAAACGCACTGAGAGGGCGGCGGTGTCATCGGTCTGGTTGGGCACCCATTCCCCAGTCTCGGGGTCCTTGAGCCTGGGTACGAAGGTGGCTAGCTGGCACCGCACATGGGCTATCTCCCCCGCCAACCAGCGGGCCAGGTCGATCATGTGGGAGCCCAGGTCGGCCAGGACCCCGGAGCCCGCCTGTTTCTTGTCCCGGCGCCACACCAATTCCTCCTTGCCATAGTGGTAATTGCCCAGGTAGCTTATGGCAACGTGGCGTACCTCACCCACATACCCCTCGTCTATGAGCTGCTTCATGTAGGTCACGGCGGGCACGCCCCGGAAGGTGAAGTGCACCATGTGCACCACCCCTGCCGCCTTGGCCCGCTGGTACATCTCTTGGGCTTCGGCGACGTTCATGCCCAGGGGCTTCTCGCAGAAGACGTGCTTACCTGCCTCCAGGGCGGCTATAGTTTGAGGGTAGTGCAGGTTGTTGGGCGTCACCACCAGCACTGCGTCCACCTCGGGGCTGGCCACCAGTTCCCGGTAGTCGGTGTACACGCGGGGGACACCGAAGCGGGATGCCACCTCCTGGGCCCGGGCACGGTTACGGCCGCACAGGGCTACTATGTCCACATCGGGGTGGTTCCTCAGGCTAGTGAGGTGAAAGCGCTGGGTGAAGGAGCTGGTGCCGATGACGCCCACGCGGAGTCGTTGGCCGGAGCGGGGGGTGCTCATGGGTGCCTCCTGTAGGTATGCAGTGGCTAGGATTATAGCACCTTGGCCCTGCGGCGAAGACAAGCATCACCCCACCTGCTCCTTTATCATCTCGCAGGAGACCACCACGTACTTGCCCCAGGAATCGGACAGTACCGAGTACCCCTCCTGGGCCCGGGCGTTGCTGGTATCCAGGTACGAGTTCCCCAGGGTAATGTCATCCTGGAGGTAGTAGTCTATGGCCCGCATCCAGTCGGCGAAGCTTTGCTGGTACTTCAGGCGGGCCTCCTCCACCAGGGTCCCAGCCGGCAGGCGCTCCACGGCCTCCAACATCTGTTGGATCCTCGCCTTGAAGTTCAGGTACTCCTCATCGGTCATCTCCGACTGGGTGTTCCAGTCGGAGATGACGTTGTCCCGCTCCTCCAGCAGGTCGGATAGCTCGCATACCGTGCGCCCAGCTACTTCTTCAGGTAGGAAAGTAAGAAGGCTAGGCAGCAAGTCTTGGGCAATATAATCATCCAATTGAATGCTGGCGCCCCCGTCCTGTACCAGCGTACGCAGCCCCTCCTCCCCCGACGCCTCTATCACGCGCCGGACCACCAGGATGCTGACGTCGTACAGCAACTGGAAGTCCTCCTGGGAGGCGGCGCTCCCCGACCAGTCGGCCGCGCTGAGCTGGGCTCCCGTTGGCAAAGCACCTCTAAGGTAGGCGTCCCTCACCTGGTACCTCTGCTGAAGGTACTCCCGCTGGGCGAACTCCGGGCGTGTGATGAGGGACTCCACGTACTGGGCCACCCCCTCGTCCAGCCACCGGGGCAGGTCCAGGTCATACAGGGCCGCGTGGGTGGTCTCGTGGGCCGTGGTCCGCTGGGTTATATCCTGCACGTGCTCAGCCAGCCACTGAAAGCGCTCCTGCTCCGGCACCGAAGCGTCCCACACCCGCACGGCGGCCCGGTTCACCACTATCTCGTGGCCTCGAGCAAACCCCTGGGTCCACTCAGGGTGGTCTCCGGAGTAGATGTCGTCGTAGGTCTGCGAGTCCAGTAGGTAGAAGTCTATAGGCACCACCTTCAGACCAAACTTGGAGGTTAGTATCTGCCAAGCCTTCTCGTATGCATCCAAGACCCAGTCTAGCTGAGTCTGGGACGTATCAGGATCGTAATAAAGGTCCAGATTCTCAGCGCTATAGGTCGCCAGGTTGTACTTCTGGGCGTAGGTGGGTGTTGGCGTGGGGGACGGTGTAGGGGTGCTGGTGGGTGTGGGGGTGGGGGTGGAGGTAGGCGTTGGGGCCCTCGTCGGCGTGGGAGTCCAGGTGGGCGTGGGTAACGAAGTGGGAGTGGGTGTGGCGGTGGCCGTGGGGCTGGGCACACGGCTGGGGGTAGAGGTGGGCGAAGGCTGGCTGGCTGTGGGTGACACCGAAGGGGTATGCCCAGCAGGGGAAGTCCGCTGGACACAGGCTGAGAGGAAAACCAACGAGGCCAGCAAGACTACCCGCAGTACCAGACATGCCATGCAGCCTGTGCTCCTATTTCGCTTGCTTCCTCCACCTCCCCCTAAGCCACGGCGCCAAAAATCTTAGCCACCACCGCCGTGGGTGTCCAGCACCCGGCGCCTCCGCGCCTTGACATCTGTCCTTCGTACCCTAGAATAGGGGCGGCCTCGATACCATTCCCCAGGAGCCGCCCGTGAAGATCACTGACATCGTGACCTATCACGCCCACGATGGCACCCGCAACAGCATCTTCCTCCAGGTCCTCACTGACGAGGGTATCACCGGCGTGGGGGAGCCCTACACCATCGGCGCCGACCCCGGCGTCATCGCCCTCATCCAGTCCATCAAGGGATGGTTCGTGGGCCAGGATCCCCTGCGCATCGAATGGCTGCTGCGGCGGGCCCGCAACACCATGCGCTTCCCTCTGGGCCCTGTTGACTGGTCGGCCCTCTCCGGCATCGAGCACGCCCTGTGGGACATCGCGGGCAAGGCAGCCGGCGTCCCCGTGTACATGCTGCTGGGCGGCCGGTTCCGGCACCGTGTCCGCGTCTATCACGCCATCTACGACCCCGACCCCGAGAAGCTGGCAGAGCATGCCCTCCAGCTTATGGACGAGGGCTACACCGCCTTCAAGACCACGCCCTTTCCCCCCGGCTGGCGCACCATGCCCTGGAACCAGGTGCTCCGGGAGTCGGCGCGGCGCATGGAGGTGCTGCGCAGGGCCGTGGGGGAGAGCGTGGACGTTGGCCTGGATGTCCACGCCACCCTGCGAGAGCCTGTCCGAGCAGGGCAGCTCGCCGAGGCCCTGTCCCCCTACCGTCCCATGTTCGTCGAGGAGCCGGTGCGCCCGGAGCACATCCAGTCCACGGCCCGAGTGCGGGAGCGGATCCGGGTGCCCGTAGCCACCGGCGAGAATCTGTATGGCCTGAGCCAGTTCACTGACCTGATAGAGGCCGGCGCCGCCGACATCATCCAGCCGGACCTGTGCTCCTGCGGCGGCCTCTTGGAAACCAAGAAGATCGCCGCCGTGGCCGAGGCCAACTACGTGACGGTGGCACCCCACAACCCCCTGGGTCTGCTCTCCACCGCCGTCAGCGTCCATCTAGCCGCCTGCATCCCCAACTTCCTCATCCTGGAGTACCATGGCGACCACAACCGCCCCAAGGCCCAGTTCGTGGACGACCCGTGGCGGCCGGTGAAGGGCTACTTTGAGCTCCCCACCCGGCCTGGCCTGGGCATGGAACTTAACTTGGAAGTCATCCGCGCCCACCCGCCCAAGCACTGGGACCGGGGCTTCCCCACCTACACCGACGGGGCCCCGGCGTTTATCTAGAAAGGACACCCCTGGACACTCTGCCCAGGGGACAGGGAGATGCCCTACCTTAGCCTGCCTACAAGGAGACGACTGTGAAGATCACCAACATCCGCTGTTTGGTGGCCGACGCTGGAGGGCGCAATATCCTCTTTGTCAAGACGGAGACGGACGAGGGGATCACGGGCATCGGCGAGGCCTACTGCGTGGGGCCAGACCTGGCCGTGGCTGCCACCATCGACTACCTCAAGGAGTGGCTGGTGGGGGAGGACCCAAGGAATATCGAGTACCTGTGGGCGCTGATGTACCAGGGCCTCCGCTTTCCACCCGGCTCCGTAGGCCTGGCCGCCATCAGCGGCATCGAGCACACCCTGTGGGACATCTCGGCCAAGGCCCTAGGGCTGCCAGTGTACCGCCTGCTGGGCGGCCAGGTGCGGGACAAGATTCGCGTTTACCAGAGCTGCCACGGCCGCACTCCCCAGGAGGCGGCGGAGCACGCCCTCTCCCTCATCGACCGCTACGGCTACACCGCCCTGAAGATGAGCCCCTACCCACCCAACCCCGACTCCCGCCTGTGGAACGATGTGCTCCAGGAAGGCCCGCGCTTCCTGGAGGCGGTGCGCAAGGCCGTGGGCGACGATGTGGACATCGGCCTGGATGCCCACGCTAAGATCTTCGAGCCTATCTGGGCCCTGGAACTCTCCGACGCCATTGCGCCCTACCGCCCCTTCTTCCTGGAGGAGCCTATCCGTCCGGAGAACATCCAGGCCATGGGCGCCCTGCGCCGCAAGATGTCTGTGCCCCTGGCCACGGGCGAGTGCCTGTACGCCAAGTTCGAGTTCAACGACCTGCTCCAGGCCGAGGCCGCCGACATCATCCAACCCGATGTGTGCATCTGCGGTGGACTGATGGAGATGCGTAAGATAGCTGCCCTGGCTGAGGCCCACGACGTGGTGGTGGCCCCCCACAACCCCATGGGCCCCGTGGCCACAGCGGTGAACGTGCACTTCGCCGCCGCCACTACCAACTTCCTGGTGCTGGAGTTCGTCCCCCACGACACCGGCCGCCGCGCCGAGTTCGTCCAGGAGCCGTGGGTGCCCAAGGACGGCTACTTGCCCCTGCCCGCCAAGCCCGGCTGGGGCATAGAGCTGAACGAGGAGGCCATTGCCCGGCACCCCTATAAGCCCTGGCGCCGGGGTGATCCCCGCCGCCCGGACCGCAGCCCGGCGTTCATTTAACCACCCAGAACGCCAAGACGCAGAAAAGCTGGCTATCTTTCAAGGTCAGCCGGTTCTCTTAAGACCTAGAACGCATTGGCCCTAGGATTCCTTCAGCGGTGACTCCTAGTCTCCCCCAGCACGTACTCCCCTGGCTGGTCCGAGACCTCGATGGCGACATCGCTACGCTGGCGCACCTCGGGTCGGAGGCGGGTCCCCAGCCCGGGGCCCTGGGGCGCCAGCAGGAAGCCGTCTTTCACCGTGATGTTGGGCTCCACGAACCGGCCGTACCAGCCCTGGTAGTAGGAGCGTACCGTCTCCATTATCATGACGTTGGGCACGTTCATGCAGATGTGAGCGCAGGCGAAGACGTTCACCGGCCCCGTGCAGTCGTGGGGCGTGACGGGGAGCTGGTAGGTCTCGGCCATGGTGCAGATCTTCTTGGTCTCGGTGATGCCCCCCGTCCAGATAAGGTCCGGCATCACTATGTCAACGGCGCCCTTCTCGATGAAGTCCCGGAACCGGTACCGCGAAACCAAGCGCTCGGCGGCACAGATGGGCGTTTTGGTAGCCTGGGCCAGGCGCAGGTGGGCCTCCATATTCAACGGCTGGAGCAGCTCCTCCTGCCACATCATGTCGTAGGGCTCCATGGCCTGGGCGATGCGGATGGCGTTGGGCAGGTTCCACCGTGCACCGCCGTCGTGGGCTATCTCTATCTGGTTGCCCAGGGCCTGACGCACCTTTCGTATGGGCTCCAGGCTCTCCTGTAGGTCCCGAGGCGCCAGGTACTGCCCCCGGGTGGGGGCGGCCAGGCGGCCCAGGTGATAGACCTTCATGGCCGTGATCCCTTCCTTCAAAAGGCTCTCGGCCAGGCCCACAGGGTCATCCAGGAACCACTGGAAGTCTTGGATATCGCCGTAGCTGGCGCAGGTGTTGTAAACGCGGATACGGTCCCGACAGGCCCCGCCCAGCAAGTTATAGATGGGCTGGCCGGTGGCCTGGCCCGCGATGTCCCACAGAGCGATGTCTATGGCCGAGAGGGCTCGGCCCTCCGCCCCACCGTAGCCCCAGGACTCCGCCTTATCGAACATAGTCTGCCACAGCAGCTCCACCCTCAAGGGGTCCTGGCCGATGATGAGGGGTGCGAAGACCTCGTGGACCACCGCCGCCACCGCGCGGGGGGCGTACCAGGTCTCCCCCAGGCCCACCAGGCCCTCATCGGTGTACACCTGCACCCACAGAATGTGGCTCAGCTCCTGGACCCGTATAGTCTCCACCTTGGTGATTTTCACGCTGTCCCTCCTGGAGCGGGTGCCGGACTGCCGGTAAGCATCCGGATGGTACTAGGTGCCTAGCCAGGTGACATCCCCACACAGGTCCCTGGGCCGGGGCCGCGAGGCGAAGGCCTGGTACTCCCTCAGGGCTATGCCGATGGTAGTGTCCCTCCCGTGGCCCGGGTACACCGCCGTCTCCTCAGGCAGTACCAGCAACCTACGGGTAATGCTCTCCTCCAGCTGCTGGAACTCTTCGGGGGTGTTGGTGTGGCCGGGCCCACCTGGGAACAGGGTGTCGCCGGAGAACAGATGCTGGCCCACCAGCAGGCAGACGGAGCCAGGGGTGTGGCCAGGGGTGTGGAGGACCCGCAGGGTGTGGGCCCCTACTCGGAAAGAGTCGCCGTCTGCAAGGAGGAAGTCAGGAGGGGAGTCCAAGCTGCCGGCGTCGGCGGGGTGGATTCCAACAGGTGCCCCGGTGGCAGCCCGGAGCTGGGCCAGGCCCAGGTGGTGGTCATGGTGTCCGTGGGTGATGAGGATAGCCTGCACCCTCAGGCTGCCCAGCTCTACCAGGAGCTTAGCAGGCTCCCCAGGGGCGTCAATGACCACGGCCTCGGTACTCCCAGGGGCCGTGACGATGTAGGCGTTGTTGTCGAAGGGAGCCATGGGCACCTTGTATATCCTTACCGGGCCATCGTGGTGTAAGGGCATCCTGTCCCCCAGGTCAGTGACTTCCCAGGCATTATAGCATCCCCCAGCCACCGCCCTTTTCCAGCGCAGCCCCTCTCCTTGACACCTCTCCCACGCTCCCTTACCATCAGAAGGCCTCACTCGCCGGTGGGGACTATTTCATGAGCGCTTTGGCGCCAGCGAAGGTGTAGATGTTCCCCAAACATGTCTTCCCTGACACTGCCCAGGTGAACCGACACGGGCACCTGTCCATAGGTGGCTGCGACGTAGTGGACCTGGCCTTTGAGTACGGCACGCCCCTCTATGTCTTCGACGAGGTGACCCTCCGGGCACGCTGTCAGTCCTTCGTCAGGGAGTTCTCCAACCGCTACCCCAGCACCACCGTCCTGTACGCCAGCAAGGCCTTCATGAACAAAGCCCTGGTGCGCCTGTTCATGGAGGAGGGCCTGGGGCTGGACGTGGTTTCGGGCGGGGAGTTGGCCCTGGCCCAGGCGGTGGGCTTCCCCAGGGAGCGGGTGTACTTCCACGGCAATAACAAGACCCGCCAGGAGCTAGAGGAGGCCCTGGACTGGGGCATAGGTCGCATTGTGGTGGACAGCTTCCACGAGCTGCGCCTGCTGAACCTGGTGGCCCGCAGCAAGGGGGTGACCCAGGACATCCTCATCCGGGTCTCCCCAGAGGTTGACCCTCACACCCACGTCCACACCACCACAGGTATCCTGGACAGCAAGTTCGGTTTCCCCATGGGCACCGGCGATGCCAAACAAGCCGTCCTGGACGCCCTGGAGGCCTCCAACCTTCGTCTGGTGGGCATCCACTTCCATCTGGGCTCACCCATCTTCGAGCTGGAGCCTTACGTCACTGCCATCGAGAAGGTGCTAGCCTTCGCCTCTCGCTTCAAGGAGGAGGGGCTGGAGCTGCGGGAGTTCAGTCCGGGTGGCGGCTTCGCCATCGCCTACCTGCGCAGCCAGAGCCCACCCACCATCGCCCAATACGCCGGTACCATCACAGGGGCCCTGCTGGAAGGCTGTGAGACCTACGGTCTGGAGCATCCCAGGCTCCTCATAGAGCCGGGCAGGGCCATCGTGGGCCCCGCTGCCGTCGCCGTTTACCACGTGGGCGCCATCAAGAACATACCCGGCGTACGCAAGTACGTCTCCGTCAACGGAGGCATGGGTGACAACATTCGGCCCGCCCTCTACGACGCCAAGTACGAGGCGGTGGTAGCCAACCGCATGGACGTCCAGCCGTCGGAGACAGTGACCATCGCCGGCAAGTACTGTGAGTCGGGCGACGTCCTGGTGCGGGACGTGGCCCTGCCGCCCGTGGAGAGCGGTGACATCATCGCCATACCTGCAGCCGGCGCCTACTCTCCATCTATGGCCAGCAACTACAACCTGAACCCCCTGCCAGCCATAGTCCTGGTAAAAGACGGCAAGGCCCGGCTGATACGTCGAAGGCAGACCTACCAGGATATGATGAGCCTGGACGTCGAGTGACCGCCCGTGTGGGATGTTCCCGGACAGGAGGCCCTGGTCAAGCAGCTTGACCGGGCCCTGCGAGAAGGCCGCATACCTCATGCCTACCTGCTGGTGGGGCCGCCCCAGGTGGGTCAGACTACCCTGGCCCAAAACATAGCCCAGGCGGTGAACTGCCTCGCGGAGAAGGACAGACCCTGCCACCAGTGCAACCAGTGCCGCCGCATCGCCGCGGGCAAGCACGCCGACGTCACCGTCATCGCCCTGGGCAATAAGGACGGGGAAGGCCCACGGAAGGAGATCAGCATCCAGGAGGTACGGCAGCTCCAGCAGCAGGCCAGCCTGATGCCTTACGAGGGCCGCTGGCGGGTGTTCATCATTGACGGGGCGGAACGGATGAGCGAGGAGGCGGCCAACGCCCTGCTGAAGACCCTGGAGGAGCCACCACCCCAGGTGCTCTTCCTGCTCCTTACCGCCCAGGAGGAGGCGGTTCTCCCTACGGTGCGTTCCCGTTGCCAGCGCCTAGAGCTCCGTCCCGTCCCCCACAGCCTGCTGGTGGAGACCCTGGTGAAGGAGCGCTCTCTGGACCCTGCCCAGGCTGACCGCCTGGCCCGGTTGGCCCAGGGGCGGCCCGGCTGGGCCCTGGCCGCCGCCGGGAGCCCAGACCTTCTGGCCCAGCGCGCCGCCGACCTGGAGGGGCTGCTGGCCCTGCACAATGCCAGCCTGGAGCAGCGCTTCAGCTATGCCGCCGAACTGGCATCGGCCTTCTCCAAGGACCGAGAGTCAGCAAAGGAACGGCTCCAGCTATGGCTCCAGTGGTGGCGAGACGTGCTCTTGGTGGCCCAGGGAGCTGGGGCCTACGTGCACAATGCCGACAGGATGGAAGACCTGAAGGCCCACGCCTCCCGGTACAGCACAGCTCAGGCGGCGGCCTTTGCCCATGAGCTACTGGCCACCCTGGAGGCCCTGGACGCCAACGCCAGCCCTCTGCTGGCCCTGGAAGTCCTGATGCTCAACCTGCCCCGGGGCAAAGATGGCCGGGCCAGCTAGCTCTCTTCTGCGACACCCTCGCCCTAGGTAACCCTGGCAACCTCCTCCGAGCTGTAAGTCTTAACTTCCATGGAGGCCTTCTTCTGTACGTCCTTGGCGACGCTCTTCTTCATGAGGCCCGCCAGCCCTTTGCGCTCGGGGCTGTACATGGCGATGAGGTCCGCACCCTCCAGCCGGGCGAATTCCGCGATACCATCGGCCACCGACTCGGCCACTATGGCCTCGCATCTCCACTTGAGGGGGTCCCCTTCAAACCGCCGCAGCACGTCCCGGAGATAGACCAGAGCCCGGGTCTTCTCCGTCTCCTCTAGCTGGCTGCCCAGGGCACTCTCCATCAGCGACCGGTCCTTTACCGGCTGGATCACCTGGAGTAGGACTATCTGAGTATCTGGCCCTAACTCCTGTTGGACCAGGGGGAGCACCCCCTCAGCCTCCTTTGAGCCATCCAGTGGTATGATCACTTTCTGGTACACGCCCCACCTCCTAGATTATCGCTGTGCCTCCTGCCGCCACCCTCAAGCTTTACTGGCAAGCTGATGGTCAAGAGCATCTCCCCACCTCTCTTAGCCTTATAAACCGGCAAAGTAGCGGCCCCCACCCATGGCTCCAGTCCATACCAGGGCCGTGGGAAAAACATACTGCCGGTGTCACCGTGAGCGTCGGACGACACCGGCAGTGTGTGCTCATGAGTCCCATCCTCCCCTATAACCACCCCGATACTACCCCTCAGCACCAGCCTCCTTAGGCCCGCGGACGACCAGCCCGCCGTTCTATAAGGTCAGCTTGGGGACCGTCTCGCCGCTGGCATACCTTCCCTGAAGGGGATGATAGAACATGATACATATGAATTACGTGTCGGTCAATATCAATGGGATAGCAACAAGGTTTTCCGTTACAACGTCCAGCAGCGTAACGTGCATAACTTCTGTAACAAAGGGAACACATGGCAAGTTTTCGTCTATAGCTTTGCGATATGCGTTATGGCAATTGGGCAACGCAGTGTAGCAGCGCCAGGGGAGACACCAATGGGGTCAGAAAGTGGCGTGCGGAGGTGACAAAAAAGCCGAGCCGATCCATTGCTGGACCGTCTCGATCCTACCCCGCCGGGGGTTGCCCGCCCCGGCTCGGCTTTGCCGCCGGTGCTCCCTCAGGAGCAACCTGGTCGGGTATCGGGCGGGTCTGCCCGGCGAGGTGCCCGGCGGGTAACCACCGCCGGGTCTCACAACCTTTATCCTATCCAACTATATTATACCACATGTGCTGTCAAGCACCACTGCCGACCACCCCTGGGGGTACCGTTTGCTTGGCCTTGGTATCCTGTTGGAGCGCTGTTTACTCCAGGTGGGTGTACCCCTCTGGCCCTCGCCCTGGGCCTGGGGATGAAGGGCCTTCCTGAGGAAGCGTAGCGCCCAAAGGACCTGGTGGGGAGGTGGCCCCCCACCCGAATCCTCGCCTCCGGCTCAGAATGACCCTTAATCCCCACCCCCCTCAGATTCCCCCTTCTGAGGGGTACGGAGGCATGGTAGCACCCAGGTCAAGCAAACAGGACCCCCGGGCTGACAGCGGGTTGACCCCACGGAGGACCACGAGTGCCAGGGGCAGTCCAGGGTGAGGCCAGGGGTGCAGGGGACTCTGTCCCCTGCAAGGGGTGCCAAGGGACAAGGGCTCGCCCTTGACTCACACTTCCCTGAGGTGGTCAGTGAGGTTATGTGACCAGCGAAGGTGAAGAGTGGGTGCAGGGTGAACCCTGCCAGGGCGCCCTGCCAGGGGGCAGTACCCGTGTTTCTAGCCCACGGCCTGCGTTGCCCCACCTGTCCCAGCACCCCGCCGGTAACCCACCCCCTCCACCACCAGCTCCAGCCCCCGAAGGGCCACCCGCGCGCCCAGGAACTCCTGGGCCAGCCAGGCGGCGGTCTGGACGTGGTCCGTCACCTGGGGGATTCGAAAGCGGCTCTCCCCTGCGGCCAGGGCCGCGAAAGGGATGATCTGGTCGGCGGCGTAGCGGTCCAGCGTCGCCCCGGACCTCAGGTCCTCCACCAGAGCCTGGGCAACCTGCCGCCCAATACTCTCGGAGCGTCGTCCGGGAGCACCTGCCCGGTCCGCCCCCAAACGGACGCCCCCCTCCAGGTCGGCGAAGAGGGCCAGGGCCGCCCCGGCCTGCACAGCCGTGGAGTCCTCCACCTCCCGAATCTGGGCAGGCCCATACCCTTCCCGCGCCAACACCTCCTGGGCCGCCTCGGCCATGCGGTGGGCCACCTGCCTCTGGGCCAGGTGCGACGCCAGGGCCACGCCCCACAGACGCTCCAGCCTGCCGGGCCTGTCCAGCACCAGGGGCTGGAGGGTCCGCCGCGCTGGCCTGGTCGTCAGGCGCAGCACACCACCTCCCGCGGGCACGTAGCCTGGCCGTGCCATGGAAACCTCCGCCTCCACGCCCATGCGCCGGAGCAGGGGTATCATCACGCTCTCCAGGTGGAAGAAAGAAGGGGCGAAGTCCTGGAAGATGCCGCCCCGAATCTCCACCTGCACCGGCCTGGGCCGGAAGGCCAGCACAGGCAGCACCGCCAGGGCCAGCATGGTCGTCGAGCCCCCGGAGCCGATGTCCCATAGGTATTGCTCCTGGCCTATGCCTAGCCCTGGGGAGAAAAGCAGCTCCAGGGAGCCTTGGTGCACACCCGAGGTGGTGCCATCCACCAACTGACGGATGGCCTCCACCACCTGCACGTGCTGCCGCCTCAAGCCAGGGTTGGGGCGCCGCACCCTGGCGTTGACCACATGCACCGGCCTGCCGGTGAGGGCCGAAAAGGCCACCGCCAGCCGGACGATGGTGCCGCTGCCCGAGTACCTGGAGCCGTCCACCTCCACGGGCGGGACGCCTTCCTTCCCGCCTGGTGCCATTTCGGGCCCTCCGGGTACGCCTATCGGTACTCCTCCTCTTCCTCCAGTTGCCTCAACTGAAAGAGCACGTCGTCGTAGGCTGTGGTCCACTCCTCATTGTTGTCCACGGCAGCCTTGCACTCATAGCATACCAGGCCCAGGTACTGGGCCGGCCGGCGCTGGCACATCTGGCAGACTCCCTCGGTGTACTCCAACCCGTCTTCCTCCTGACAAGCTGTGGGGCGGCGCCACGGCCCAAGGCCCAACTCAAGGTCACCCCGCGCTGAGGACGTTCAGGGGCTGGCCGGGCCGCATGTCCTTCGTCCTCTCCTGGCGCCCATGCCTCTGGCTGCGCAGCACCTTGCGCAGCCCCACCTGCTACTAACGTTCCTGGGACCCCGTGTGCCTGAAGAACTCCGGTGCCCGGGTGTTGGTACTGCTGGTATCCCCAAGGATCATACGGACGCCCCGCCTGGCGTGGCCGCACTTCCACGCCCCTTTCTCCTTCTCGTAGGTCGTGGCCAAGGCAAACCCCACGGTCTCCCCGTCCTCGGCCACCACACCCAGCTCTGGGTCCTGGTTGAGAGTGGTGGTCACCTCGTAGGCGTCCCGAGTCTGGTGGAGGATGGTGAACTGGGGCCTGAGGGACAGCCCGTTCCCCAGGCGGTACACCGCCGGGTCATCCCCTGTCTCGATCCGTGTATCGACACCAGGGTTGGGCCCTTCCGCCGACATGCCCCGCTGCAAGGCGGCACCTGGCCCTGACGTCGCCGCTAGGCTCGCCGCATATGGGTGGCCATCTCCAGGAACCGCTCCCACGGTGTGGCCACCCATGTCTCCGTGGTAGCGTGGCCGAAGGACCGGACCAGGAGGGCGACCTTGGTGGCCTCGTCGGTGTTAGGGGCTTCGAAGATGTCCAGGTAGTCGTAGGGCCCCAGGACAGCGTAGTTGGCCAGCCACTTTACCTGGGGGCACTCCTGTTTGATACGGCTCTCCACCTTCCTGTTTAGCTCCTCCACCAGGCCTGGCTCCCGGACCGCCTCCGGGGACAGCCTGGTGAGCAACACAAAGGTTGTCATGACCCGCCTCCCTTTTCTCAGATTCTGCCACCCTCCCAGGCAAGGTAGGGGCTGTTCCCGGTCTCCAGAGAGGGGCCAGCCCTGCCCAGCCTAGTGCCCCAGCTTCTCCTCGCGGCGGCTGGTGTTGAAGACCCCCGTTGGCGTCACCACCCCGGAGATCTCCGCCACCTTCTCCAGGCTCTGGGCGTCGTACACCCGCACCACGTACCCTGTCCAGTCGCTGATGTACACGAAGCGGCCGTCCTCGGTGAACTCCGGGTGCAGGGTCATCACACCCTCCTGGATCACTTTCACCACCTCAAAGGGCTTCTCCTTCCTGAAAACGGTGATGGTGTTGGATGGAGTCCCGAATAGGGCATCGGCCCAGACGTAGGGGCTGTTCTCGGCGGCGCGGATGAACAGCCCGGGGCCCTGGGTCGGGATGGTGCCGGCTATCTCGTTGGTCTCCAGGTCCCACACCGTCACCTTGCCCTCCCCGGCGTGGACCGTGGCGCCGTAGGTAGTGCCGTCGGCCTCCCACACGGCGCCAGAGCCTGGGTGGGGCGTGTCGCCCGTAGAGATCCTGTCCACTAGCTCCCAGTTCTCCACGTCTATCACCGCCATCCAGTTGTCCTGCTGCGACGCCAGGTAGAAGCGCTTGTTGTCGGGGCTGAGGAAACCGTCGTGGAGGATGTGGCCCACGTTCTCCAGTCTCTCGATGGGGAAGTCGGGCTGGGAGTAGTCCACGCGCCACACCTGGCCCGCCTCCTTAAGGGCGATGATGAAGTAGGGCCCCACCAGGTCCTCCGCCACGTCGCTGACAATGGCCACTCGGGACTCCATGGTGACGCCTTCGGGGTTGGGAGCCACCGTCTCGATGACCTTCAGCGGCTCCAAGGTTTGGGCATCCAGTATTACCGCCGTGGCGGGTATGTAGTTACCCACGATGAGGTACTTGCCATTGTCGGATATGGCGATGCCCCGGGAGTCGTGGCCCACCCTTACCTTGCGCACCGCCTTCAGGGTGTAGAGGTCTATCTTGAACACCCAGCCGTCGCGGCCCACGTTGTAGGCCCAGCGCTCGTTGGTGGGGTCGAAGGCGTAGCCGTGGGCGCGGTAGCTGGCCTCGATGTGGCCCAGCAGGGTGTGGTCGTCACCGTTTATCACGGCGATGCTACGGTTCTCCCGCTCGGTGACCAGCATAAGGTTGTCCATGTTGCCGGCGTGCTGGGGGGAGCTGGGCAGGGTGGACTCGTCCACCAGAGCTGCCAGGGAGCCTCTGATCTCCTCCATCTCCCACCGCACGGTGGCGGCCTCGGGCTGGCTGAAGATATATCCCACCAGGCCCCAGATCTCCTGGTCTGTCAGCCCTAGGTTGCCCCAAGAGGGCATGATGGTGCCCGGCCGGCCATTCTTGATGGTGTTGAAGTAGAACTCGTCCCTGGAAGTCAGACGCCCGGGGATAAGGGCGGGGCCCACACCCCCCTGGCGGTCGGCGCCGTGGCAGCCGCCACAGGCGTCGCTGAAGTACTGGGGTATGGCCTTGGCCCCGAAGTAGGACTGGGTGGGCGCCCCGGGCTCCGGCACCACGATGACCCCTTCCACCAGGCCCCGGGGCTCGGTGTGGTACTGGTAGATGCCGGCCTTGATGGGCTGCCAAGTGAAGCTCTCGCCCGGCCTCACCTCCTGCCGGAACAGCCCCTCGTCGCTGGCGATGACGTGGGGTACCTCGTCGTTGTTACGCCACGTGATGCTGGCCCCCACCCTGGCATAGACCGTGTGGTGGTCCACGGACAGGTCCGTGATGGAAAGCTCCGCCCGGTCCACGGGTATCACGCCGCCGGGAGGCGGTGTGGGTGTAGGGCTGGCAATGGAGGTGGGGGTGGATGTGGGGGTTGGGGATGGGGTCGGGGTGGGGGTTGGGGTAGGTGTCTCCCTGGCACAGCTTGCCACAAGAATCAGGGCAGTGGTCACCGCTGTTAGCAGGAGGCCCAGCCTCCCGGGAGTCCTGTTCACCCTCTTCCCTCCTTCCAGTAGGGTTATTCTTACAGCCGACCCGCCTACTGGGGGGCTTTCCCCTGGCTTCCTGGTAGGCCACAGGCCTGGCTGAGTATTCCTAGTCCCCTGTCAGAGGGTACTGTCCACGTCCTTTTGGCCCTGCCGCCACGGTTTCAAGGCCGCGGCTGGTAGGCACCACCCCCGGGCCAACGGGACCGGCCAGAGCAGCCTGGGCCACAGCACCGTACCACTTCGCCACCACGGGCAAGAAGGGCAGCGCCTACTCCCTGGTGCATGCGGCTGGGGCTGTGTTAACACCCATGCGTAACCCTTCGCCTTTCCTGTTGCCAAAGGTTGGCTCGACCTATCTTGGCCAGAATCTACGGCACAAAGGGCACCAACCGCCGCCGGCCCGGGGGGACCTTCGTCATCCCTCGACCAAGGCCTCGGGCGCCCTCTCCGCCGGCTCGATAAGCCCGTACCCGCCAGCCTTGCGGCGATAGACCACGTTGTATTGGCCAGTCTCGGCGTTGAAGAAAAAGAAGAAGTCGTGGCCCAGCAGCTCCATCTGCTCCACGGCGTCCTCAGGGAACGTGGGCTTAATCTCGTGGCTCTTGACCCGGACGATGCGGCCTACAGGCTCCTCCGGCCGCGGGCGGGTGGCCTCTTCCTCCACGGCTGCCCGGTAGGCCGCCTGCTCCCGCCTCTTGGTGAAATAGACGCGCTCCTTCCAGTCCCGGATGCGCCGCTCCAGCAAGTCGCGGACGCTGTCCACCGTGGTGTAGGGGTCCGGGCCCCGGTCCTCCACTCGTACCAGCGTGCCATTGGCCGCCAGGGTGACCTGCACTATGTACCTCTGGACCTCGGGCCTGGTGTGCTCGAAGGTCATCTCCACCGAGGCCGCCCTCAGGTTGGGAAGGGACCGGATGACCCCTTCCAGCTTGTCCAATACGTAATCCTTGGACACCCTTTCCCGCTCCAGGTTGCGCAGCGTGACATCTATCCCCACCGGCGTCTCCTGGACACCCATGTATCTTCCTCCTTGCCCCTTATCTGGGGATACTAAGCCGGCTACATCCGCCGGAACACCTTGTCTCCCTCCCGGACCCTCTGGGGCACTTTAATGGCCACCTGGTCCCCCGGCCCAGCCACCTCCACCTGGTGGTGGTCGATTTCCATGGATTGCACCGTCTGCTCTACGTCGGTGGTACGGCCAAGGATGTGGATCTGGTCGCCTCGGCGCAGGGACGACTGCAGCTCCAGGGCAGCTACACCTAGCCTGGAGTAGTAGTGAGTCACCTTCCCGATGAGCAGTTCAGGCATTGCCGCACCTCCTTGCCCTTCCGCCAGGCCTGGGGCATCGGGGGAGCCACCCCGGGGGGCCACCGCCGCCGCCAGGCGCCGGGACTGCTTCAGCTTGCTGAGGGCCTGCCGCTCGAGCTGCCTGGCCCGCTCCCGGGTGACACCCAGCTCCTGCCCCACCTCCTCCAGGGTGCGAGGCCTCCCGTCCACAAGCCCGAAGCGCAACTCCACCACCAGGCGCAGCCGCGGGGGCAGCTCCTGCAGGCTCTCCAGGACACTCTCCCTGGTGAGCTGACGTATGGCCAGCTCGTCCGGGGCCCACTCGGCGCTGTCTTCCAGGAAGTCCTCCAGGGTGGCCCCCTCCTCGTCCCCCACGGGCGTATCCAGCGATACCGTAAACCTGCGCTGGCCCTGGAGCGTCTCCACCGTCTCCTCGGCCCAGCCCAGCTCCTTGGCCAGCTCCGCCACCGTGGGCTCCCGTCCCAGGCGTTTCTGCAGCTCCCGGTCGGCCCGGTTGAGCTGCTGTAGCTGCTCCACTATGTGCACGGGCAGGCGGATGGTGTGCCCCTGGTCCGCCAGGGCCCTGGTCACCGCCTGCCGTATCCACCACACGGCATAGGTGCTGAACTTGTACCCACGGTGGGGGTCGAACTTCTGTACCGCCCGCATGAGGCCTATGTTCCCCTCCTGGATAAGGTCGAAGAGGGGCAGACCCCGCCCCACGTACTTCCTGGCGACGCTGACCACCAGCCTCAGATTGGCGTTGGTCAGCCGCTCCGAGGCCACCTCCGCCTCCCGCTCCACCCTCTCCCACCATGCCTGCAGCTCCCCCTGGTGAGGCTCCAGCACCGCTTGGGCCCTGTCCCGCTCCAGGGTCCCTTTTTCCTCCCGCTTGCGCCGCTCCTTCTCTAGCGCCTCTATGGCTGCCGGGGGCAGGAGCCGGGCATACCGGGACAGGGCAGCAACGCCGGCCACCACGGCGTCTTCAGGCTCCCCACTTCTCTTCGCCAGGGTCTTCCGTAGCTCCATGCTCAGGGGAGCGTGCAAGGCGTGGTTCACCTGGGGCATGGAAAGAAGCCGGTCTAGAGATTCCCCCTTCATCTCCCCCAATCCCAGGGCCCTAGCCAGGTGGTACAGCCACCGCTCCAGGGAGACCATCCTCAAGTAAAGCTCGGCGGCCAGTTCGGCCGGAGCTGGAGGACGCCCGTACTGCTCCTGCCACTCCTGGCGTCGGCTGTCCAGCTCCACCTTGAGCTCCACCGCCTGGCCCAGGGCGATCTCCTCCTCCGCCCGAAGCAGCCGGTGCCGCCCTATGGCCTGAAGGTACTCCCGAAGGGCGTCCACCGCCTCCGGGGCCTCCTCTTCCGCCAGTTCCTCCACGGGCTCTTGGCCCTCTTCCAGCACCTCGGGCTCTTCCTGGGACTCTTCCTCCACGGGCAGGTCCATGTCGTCGAAGAGGTGTTCTTCCCTCTTCTTGTCTTCCACCTTGCTACGCTCCCTTCGTTGGGTTGTTTCCGGGCTGCCTCATCTGTCGGGTCGTCCCACCTTGGTCCGCTCTGTGCGGCTCAGGTGCAGCAGCCGCCGCACCTCGTCGTCTGGCACCTGCTCAAACCTCATGTAGAACTGCCCCACCGCCCAGAACTCCACCGGCCGGGTCATGCAGAACACGTCGTCGGCCACCCGCCGTAGCTCCATGCAGGCCTCTCGGGAGCCCACGGGCACGGCCACGGTTACAGACCGGGCGCCCCGGTGGCGGGCGCTGATCACCGCCGCCTCCATGGACGCCCCGGTGGCGATACCGTCGTCAACGATGACCACCGAGGCCCCGGTAAGGTCCAGGGCCGAATGGTCCCCACGGAACAAGCGCTCTGCCTGCTGGGCCTCGGCCAGACGCAGGTGGGTCTCCCGCTCCACGTAACTTTCGCTCACCTGAAGCTGTTGAATGACATCGGGGTGCAACACTCGGGTACCGTCGGAGCACACCGCCCCGATGGCCAGCTCCTCGCTGATGGGTGCCCGCAATTTCTTGACCACCAGGATATCCATGGGAATCCCCATGGCCTGGGCCACCTCGAAGGCCACCGGCACGCCCCCTCGGGTAAGGCCCAGCACCACCGAGAACCTGCTACCCCTCTTGATGAGTGAGGTCGCCAGCGCCTGGCCCGCCTCCTGCCGGTCGCTGAACAGGACCTCACTGCTCCACGTCTTGGCCTGGTACATCACACCCTCCTCTACGCTTACTTCCCCCAGGTACTCAGCGAGCCTTCGGCCCGGGACAACCTCCACTTCAGGTCGGCCCTGACTGTCGAAGGCTCACTGAGGTGGCCGCGGAAGGCCAATTAGCTGGCGACCCGTCGTGCCCCGCCAAATCCCAGGAGCAGGTCGTGCATGGGCCGGTCCAGGGCCAGGGCCACGTCGGAGAAGGAAACCAGCCCCACCAGCTCCCTCTCCTCCATCACCGGTAGCCGCTTCACCTGCCTTTCGGTCATCAGGTGGGCGGCGTCCAGGATGTCCATGTCCGGCGTTGCGGTGACCACAGGGCTGCTCATGTGCTGTCGCACCCAGCACTCCTGGGCGATGTCACCATTGCTCAGGCACCGCACCGTCAGGTCCCGGTCCGTTATGATGCCGATGACGGAGCCGGCGTTGGTCACCACCAGGCAGCCAACGTTGGCGTCTCGCATCCGCCTGGCCGCCACGGCGATGGTCTCGTCACCGCTGATGGTAACGACCTCCCGCCTCATTATGTCCCTAACCTGCATGGCTGACTCCTACGTGATCTCCACTTTGATAGGCCTGGCCTTTTTCTCAGCCGACGGCATGGGCACCGTGACCTCCAACACACCGTCCTTGTAAGTGGCCTGGATAGCGTTGGCGTCGGCGCCCTCGGGCAGGCTGATGGCCCGGGAGAACTCCCCTCTGGCCCGCTCGGCGCAGTAGTAGTTCTCCTCTCGTACCTCCCGCTCCTCCTGGCGCTTGCCACTGATGATCAAGGTGTTGTCCTGGACCTCCACGGCGATGTCCTCCCGCTTCATGCCCGGGAGCTCCGCCTGCACCACCAGCTTCCCGTCCCGCTCGAAGACGTCGATGTCCGGCGCCCAGGCCTCTTCTGCCCACAAGGAAGGCCAGCGGCGCCAGTAACTGCGCCAGGGCCACAGGCCAAAGGCCCGGAAAGGTCTGTCAAAGAACCTCTCTATCTCTTCGCGCCACGATGGGAACAGGCGCTCCCTTCTGCGCACGGCTATGCTCTGCTGCTCCTGCCTCCGCTCAGTTGCCATGAAGCCGACCTCCTTGGTTAGTTTGACCCTTATGTTAATCGAAAGGCGTGCAATAGCCGTGAAAACAGGCTGGGCCGCCGTGAGAATGGTATGAAAATGTGGAGAGGTGGCCCTGGCGCTTTCCAGGACTGGGCTGGCTATCGGCTTAATCCAGCAGGCCCAGCCTCCACTCCAGGGCCAGCAGGCCTATGGAAAGGCCCAGGGTGACCGCCGTGACCAGCAGGCCCACCCGCAGGAACTGGCCGAAGGGGACGGTCACACCGTCCCTCGCGGCTACCTCGGCCACGATGATGTTGGCCACGGCGCCGATGAGGGTGGCGTTGCCCCCCAGGGTGGCCCCCGCCGCCAGGCTCAGCCACAGTGTGTCCCCTGGCGCCCCTTCAATGAGGGGGATGACCAGCATGGTCAGGGGCACGTTGCTGACTAGCTGGCTCACGGCGGCGCTCACCAGGTGCAGGGAGACTATGCCTTTCAGGTCTGGGGTAACGCTGATGTGCTCCAGCAGCACGTCCAGCACTCCAGCCTCCCTGGCCCCGCCGATGACCACGAACAGGCCCGCGAAGAAGAGCAGCAGCACCCAGTCCACCCTACGGATGATCTCCGAGGGGCGCACCCGGCTGACCAGCAGCACCGCCGCCCCCGCAGCCAGGGCGATGAGGGATATCTGCACGCCCAGGGTGGAGGAGAGGAAGAAGTCGGCGATGGTGGGGATGACTATGAGGGTGGTGCGCCGCACGATGTGGGGGTCCACCTGGGCCGACGCCTTCAGCAGGGCTACATCAGGCACGAAGCCGTTGCGGAACTCCTGCCGGTATATCCACCAGACGATGAGGCCCAGGGCGATGCAGGCGGCAGCGGCCACTGGGGCTAGAAGGAGGAAGAACCGGCTGAAAGAGATGCCTGAGGTGACGCCTATGAGCATGTTCTGGGGGTTGCCCACGATGGTGGCCGTGGAGCCGGCGTTGGAGGCCATGGCCTCGGCGATGAGGTAGGGCACAGGGTTGGCCTTCAGCAGGCGACACGCCCGTACAACCACGGGGGTGAAGAGGAGCACCACGGCGTCGTTGACCAGAAGGGCACTGAGCACGGCGGTGGAGGCCACCACTATGGCCAGCAGCCGGACCGGGGTGGTCCCCACAGACAGCAGCCGAGAGGCCAGGTAGGTGAAGAAGCCCCCCAGGTCCAGCACCGCCACCAGGATCATCATGCCCAGTAGCAGGCCGATGGTGTGGAAGTCTATGGCTCGGACGGCGGCGTCGAAGGAGAGGACGCCCAGTAGGATCATCAGTACAGCGCCAGTGAAGGCGGCGGAGGGTCGGTCAACGTTGAGGCGGGGCAGGCGCGTGAAGGCGACGCCCAGGTAGGTCAAGCCGAGGACGATGGAAGCTTTCCAGAGCATATAGAGGATAACGGGCCCAAAGCCCCAGGCCCTCCCTACGCTCAGGCCCGTCGGCTCCCTCAACTGTACCCGGCAGAGAGGGGCCGCACCAGGCCGCAGCGGGCAGGGGGTGGGACACTCCCTTCAGACAGTCAGGCCCGTTACGATTCACACTCCTATACCCAACAACGTGGGCACCATGGGCCTTATACAGGCCGCTGACTAGCAATTCTAGCACAGGCCCCAGGCTGGTGCCTTGCGGGGCCAGCCCTCCCTACAGGCATATTTGGCCTGGCCCCTAACCCTCAGTCGGGCCTTGGCAAACTGGTGCATACTCGCAGGCATACACGGAGCAAGGGCCGTTGGATGGAGACTATAATCTCGCCCTGGTTAACCTGAAGACCTGGGGTGGTGTGGTGGTGGCCGCGCAGAGTGTCCCGCCTCGAATAGCCTCGCTGGGCGTTTCTTTGGTGGTCTCCCGCTGTGTAGCCCTCCTGGCAGCCTCTTTGCCTTGGCAAGAGTCCCCTCTGTACCGGCCCACCGGGCCACGGCGCCCCAGCGTGTGTGGGAGGGTTAGATGTGGGGGGAGGATGACACCTCGGTACCCGACAGGGCAAAAAGACGGGGCCTTTTTGCCCTTCTGCTCTACGGGGTGTTTGGACAGCTCTGGGACGCCCTCACAGGGGGACCTTTTCTGGCGGGCTTTGCCCTGGCCCTGGGCGCCAACAGCTTCACCTTCGGGCTTCTGGCGGCCATACCCCCTCTATCCCAACTGGTCCAGATTCCCGCCGCCTATCTGGTGGAGCGATGGCGGCGGCGCAAGCTCATGGTCCTGCTCTTTGGGGCTGGCCCCAGGACTGTGTGGCTGGTGTTTGCCCTGGTCCCGCTCTTTGTCCGAGGCCAGGCCGGGCTGACGGTCCTCCTGGGGAGTATGGCCCTGGCCGCCTCCTTGGGAGGCTTCGTAGGGGTAGCCCTGAATAGCTGGGTGCGGGACCTGGTGCCCCAGCACGTGATGGGCCGGTTCTTCGCCACCCGCACCCAGTACTCCACGGCCGCGGGCATGGTGGCGGGGATGGCAGGGGGACTCTTCGTCAGCTACTGGAAGGGCGCCTTCCCGCAGTGGGACACCGTGGCTTACTCTTTCACCTTTGGAGCCGGCGTGGCCTTCGCCTGGGCCGGCTGGTGGGCCCTGTCCCACGTGCCCGAACCGAGGTACCAGCCCCCGGCGGAGCGGGTTTCCTTCGCCGCCTTCATGGGCCGCCCCTTCAGGGACAGGCCCTTCCGCGGCCTCTTGGGCTTCCTCTTTCTGTGGACCTTCGCCACTAGCTTGGCCATGCCCTTTGTCAGCGTGTACATGCTCCAGCGTCTGGGCCTGGGCATGTCGGCGGTGGTGGCCTTTACAACCCTGGGCCAGCTCAGCGTGGTGCTTTTCGTGCGGGTGTGGGGAGGCCTGGCTGACCGCTTCGGGAACTGGCCTGTCCTCTACACCGCCTGCCTGTTACTGCTGGGGTCGCTGCTGGCCTTTCCCCTTACCCACGTCTCCCAAAGCCCACTATACGTGGTCCCGGTGCTGGCCGCTATTCAGGTGCTGTCGGGGGTGGCGGGCGCTGGCATAAGCCTTGTAACCAACAACATGGTGCTCAAGGCCTCGCCCTATGGCGCGGCCTCGGCCCATCTCACCGCCAGCTCCCTGGTGGGGGCCGCCGCCGGCGCCGCGGCGCCCCTTCTGGCGGGAACCCTAGCAGGTGTGCTCTCCACCCAGGAGCTGTCAGTGCACTGGCGCTGGAGCGGGCCCGGCCAACAGGTGACCGCCGACCTGCTGAGCCTTCAGGGGTTGGACTTCCTGTTCTTGCTGGCCGCAGCGCTGGGGCTGGTGGCCCTGCGGCGGCTGTCTTCATTGAAAGAGGAGGGTACCGAATTGAGGCGGCTCTCCATAGGACAGGTGGCGCAGTCCTTCAGGGCCGAGGTGAAGCGCCTGGCCGGTGCGGCCAGGGGACGTCCCCGGGCTGTCGGGGCGGACAGCCGTGGGCCAGGATAAAGGTGGGAAGGCGGAGACAACATCCCATAGGGTGGGGTAAGGGGCTTAAGGCAGGCCTTCCTCAGGGGAGGCCCAGGGCACAAAGCACACCTTAGGTAAGCACGCCTGGTTCCGGGAAGGCCCCGTTGCCCAGCCCCCGTAAGAATTGTCGCAGGGTGCTGAAGTACTGCTCCCCTCCCACCTTGGACGCGTTCTTGTGGTCGGCGCCCTCCACCGTGTACAGCCACTTGGGGCCGGGGGCCGCCTGGAACAGCCGCATACCCAGCTCGTAGGGTACCAGGGGGTCCTTGTCCCCGTGAATGACCAGCACGGGCACCTTAACTCGCCTCATCCGTTGCAGCGAGTTGAACTTGTTGTTCACCAGCAAGCCCGTCGGCAGCCAGCGCCTCCCCATCCTGGCCATGTCCCGGATGGATGTCATGGGCGCCTCCAGGATCATGCCCGCTGGGGGATGCTGGGTAGCCAGCTCCACAGCCACAGCGCTGCCCAGGGAGTGTCCCGCGTACACCACCAGGCTTCCGTTCACATCCCTGCGCCGGCGGAGATAAGCCAGGGCCGCCCTGGAGTCCTGATAAACCCCTTCCTCCGTGGGCCAGCCCTCGCTCCGGCCATAGCCCCGGTAGTCGAAGATAAATATGTTCGTCCTAAGGTGCCGGTGCAGCAGGTCCAGGTTCTCCAGGTGGTAGCTGATGTTCCCGCTGTTGCCATGGAACCAAAGAAGAGTGGTTCCACCCTCCCCTGGCACGTACCAGCCGTGGAGCATCAGGCCATCGGAGGTTGGGAAGTAGGCGTCGTCGTATGGCAGCCCGATGTCGGCAGGTGAGCCCAACAACTCCCTAGAAGGGAAGAAGATGTGGTTCCTGTCGATGTACCTGGACCTGGTCTTTGGAAAGGGGAGGAGGAGGGTCAGCATGAGGTACGTTTTCAGGTCTGCCGTGGCACTCCCTTCCGCTCAAGCATCCCACCCCCACCGGGGAGAATGCCCGTCTAGATATTATGATATCATTGGATTGTAAAAAGAATTGTAAAGAGCCATCGGCACAGGAAGAGGTGCCGTTGCGGGAGGCGCACATGATCAGGAAGGTCCTGGTCCCCCTAGATGGCTCGCGAGTGGCTGAAGGTATCCTCCCCTACGTGTCTCAGATAGCGCGTCGCCTCCACCTACCCGTGGTCCTCCTCTCCGTGGTTGACCCCGGCGACCTTTTTGTCCCTCAGCCGGAGCCAAGAGGCGGGGCCTGGATGGAGAACGTTGGAGGCATCAAGGGACCGGTCATCGTGCGAGAGGCCCTTTCTCCAGAGAAGCCTCCCACGACTCCCCACGGGATGGAACCCCCCTACACCGCCCAGCTCTTCGAGCGTGTGGAGCTGGAGGTCAAGGGCCGGCTTCAGCCGCTGGTCAATCGCCTCGTCCAGGACGGGGTGGCCGCCCAGCCCGCGGTATCCTTTGGCCACCCCGCCGAGGAGATCCTCAGAGTGGCCGAGGAACAGGGATGCGACCTCATCGCCATGTCCACCCGCGGGAGGAACATGCTGGCAAGGGGGATCCTGGGCAGTGTCACCGACAGGTGGTCCACGCCTCCCCGGTGCCCGTCCTGACCATCACCCCTAGCAGGGCCAAGGACTACTGGAAGGAGGGTGAGGTCATATCCAAAGCCCTGGTGCCCCTGGATGGCTCGCCGCTGGCGGAGAGCGTGCTTCCCTACGTGGAGTACCTGGCCAAGGGCCTGGGGCTGAAGGTGCTTCTGGCTCGGGTAGTGGCCACCGACGGTGCCTACGCGGCCATCGGCAGGCCCCTGAGCCCACAGGCAGAAGGCCAGGCGATGTCGGCCGCCTCCCAGTACCTGGACGGCGTCGCCCGCCGGCTACAGGCGCAGGGGCTGGAGGTAGAGCAAGCCCCCCTGAAAGGCGCCCCTGCCAGAGAGATCGTACAGTTGGCCCGCAGGACCACGCAGGATATCATTATACTCGCCACCCACGGCTACTCTGGACTCAGGCGGTGGGTTCTGGGCAGCGTCACCGAGGCCGTGGTCAGGGCGTCGGGAGACCCAGTGCTGGTGGTCCCTCCAGGGGCCAGAAGGACCACTACCCAGACGTAAGACATGGCCCCGGGGGCGCAGCCGCCCACCATGAGGGCCGAAGGGAACTCTGGCAGCCAACCGACCTACAGCAAACGACAGGAGGCAGGTAATGAGGGCGTCTTTCCGACTGGGCCGCATCGGCGGCATTGAGATCGGCGTGCACTACACCTGGGTCTTCGCCTTCATTCTCATCACCTGGACCCTGGCCGAAGGTTTCTTCCCCCAGCTTTACCCGGACTGGAACACGCTGACCTACTGGATCACGGGCGCTATCTCTGCCCTGCTCCTCTTTGTCTCGGTGCTGGTCCACGAGCTGGCCCACTCCTTCGTGGCCCGGGCCAAAGGGCTGCCGGTGCAGGGCATCACCCTGTTCATCTTTGGTGGAGTCAGCAACCTGGCGGGAGAGGCCAAGCGGGCCGGCGACGAGTTCGCCATCGCCGTGGTGGGGCCGGCCACCAGTCTGGTGTTGGCGGGCCTCTTCTGGGGTATCTACCAGGTCAACGAGACCGCCGATAGCCCTCTCATCGCCACCATACGCTACCTGGCTATCATCAACGGCATCCTGGCCCTGTTCAACATCCTGCCTGGCTTCCCCCTGGATGGAGGCCGGGTGCTGCGCTCCATTATCTGGGGCGCCACGGGCAGCCTCCGAAGGGCCACGGACATCGCCGCGGGGGTGGGTCAAGTCTTCGGATGGGTCCTCATTGGCTGGGGCGTGTTTATTATGCTGACCCAGGGAAGCTTTCTTAGCGGCCTCTGGATCGCCTTCGTTGGCTGGTTCCTCAGCAGCGCCGCCGACTCGGCCCGCCGGGAGGTTGCCACCCAAGAGATGTTCCGTGGCGTGACTGTCCGCGAGGTGATGGATGCCGAGCCGGAGACCGTGAAGCCCAGCACCTCCGTGGACGAGATGGTCCGGGAGAGCTTCCTGCGCCGGGGCAAGCGGGCAGCCCCCGTATGCGACGGCGACAGGCTGGTGGGCATTGTCACCCTGACGGACATACGCGAGGTGCCCCAGGAGCGGTGGCCCACCACCCCTGTCAGTGAGGTGATGACCCGCGAGCCTCTCTACAGCGTCGCCCCCACCGACGACCTGGCCTCGGCCCTGAACAAGCTGGGCGAGAATAACCTCAACCAGGTGCTGGTCACCGAGGACGGTAAGCTGGTGGGCATGCTCTCCCGCGCCGATATCATCCGGTTCCTACGGGGCATAGAGGAGCTGGGGCTTTCTTCTCCAGCCCAGATCAACCGGACCCGCACTGCCAGGCCCATCTAGAAGGCCGGCATGCCCCCCACGGTCCGAACCCTAAACACCCGGATTAAAAGTCTGGCGCCCGGCCCGTGTACAACTCGTTCCGAAATTCCAACCAGGGGGAGTATGGGAGCTGTGTCCTATCTGCCGGGGTTCGGGGATGTCCTCTGAGCACAACCCGAGGACGGGTGGGTGGGACCAACCACACCCTTCTCGGTACCCGTAAATGGGTGCAGGTGAACGCTGCCAGGGCGTGCCCTGCCGGGGACTACTTCTTCTCCCTACCTTCTGGGTCTAGCAGGTGGCCCAGCTTCAGCCGCTTGGTCTCCAGGTAGCGGTGGTTCTCCTTATTCTCGTGGGCCACGATGGGCACCCGCTCCACCAGCTCCAGCCCGTAGGCCCCTAGCCCCACCACCTTCTTTGGGTTGTTGGTCAGGAGACGAATCTTCCGCACGCCCAGGTCCACCAGTATCTGAGCGCCGATGCCGTAGTGGCGCAGGTCCGGAGCGAACCCTAGCTGCACGTTAGCCTCCACCGTATCCAGCCCGTTATCCTGGAGGGCGTAGGCGCGGATCTTGTTGTGCAGCCCAATACCCCGGCCCTCCTGCCGCATGTACAGAAAGACCCCCTTTCCCTCCCGGGCTATGGCCTTCAGGGCCATCTCCATCTGCTCGCCGCAGTCGCAACGCAGGCTGCCGAAGACATCGCCCGTGGTGCACTGGCTGTGCACCCGCACCAGCACCGGCTCCGTGGGCAGGATATTCCCCATCACCAGAGCCAAGTGCTCATCGGGGTCCACGGCGCTCTTGTAGGCGATGACCTTGAACACCCCGTGCCGGGTCGGGAGCCGGGCCTCGGCCACCCTTTGGATAAGGTTCTCGTGCTCAAACCTGTAGGAGATGATCTGGGCAATGCTGATAATCTTGAGATTGTGCTCCCTGGCCATGGCCTCCAACTGGGGCAGGCGGGCCATGGTCCCGTCCTCGTTCATGATCTCGCACACCACCCCCGCCGGGTACAGGCCGGCCATCCTGGCCAGGTCCACGATGGCCTCAGTATGTCCGGCCCGGACCAGCACTCCGCCCTCTTGGTAGCGCAAGGGGAACAGGTGGCCCGGCACCAAGAAGTCCCGGGGGTGGGCACTGGGGTCCAGGAAGGCCTTGATGGTGGCTGCCCGGTCGTGGGCCGAGATGCCCGTGGTTGTCCCCTTGGCGTAGTCCACCGACACCGTAAAGGCTGTGCGCAGCTTGGCTGTGTTGCCCGTGGGCACCATCATGGGAATCCCCAGCTCGTCCAAGCGCTGGCCGATGATGGGCATACAGATGAGGCCGCGGGCGTACTTGGCCATGAAGTTGATGGCCTCGGGCGTCACCTTCTCCGCGGCCATGCACAGGTCGCCCTCGTTCTCCCGACTCTCGTCGTCAACGATAATCAAGAATCGGCCCTGCCGGATCTCCTCCAGGGCCTCCTCCACCGTGCAGAAGGGCATATAGACCTACGCCTCCTTCCGGGGTCTCCTACCCCGGGCGCCGTCCTGCGGCTTCACCAGGCTTTCTACGTACTTCGCCAGGATGTCCACTTCGATGTTTACGGCGTCGCCCACCACGCGCTCACACATGGTGGTATTGTCCCAGGTATATGGTATCACGCTGACGCTAAAGGAAGAAGTATCCCTGCTTACCACCGTGAGGCTGATGCCGTCCACAGCCACGAACCCCTTCTCCACTATGTACCGCGCCAGCCGGGGTGGTACCCGGAAGCTGACCAGCCGGGCCTGGCCTTCGGGCTGTATGGAGGCCACCGTGGCCGTCCCGTCCACGTGGCCCTGTACGATGTGCCCTCCCAGGCGGCCGCTGGCGGCCACGGCCCGCTCCAGGTTGACCCCCTTCCCCGGCGCCACCTGTCCCAGGCTGGTCCGCCGCAGGGTCTCTGGCGACAGCTCCACCGTGAAACCACCGGCCCCCAGAGAAACCACGGTGAGACACGCCCCGTTGACGGCGATGGAATCGCCCACCTTGAGGTCCTCCAGCACTTTCCTGGCGGAGACCTCGAGAACGGGCGTCTCCCATCTTTTGACTCGCCCTACCTCTTCGACTATACCTGTAAACATATCCCTCCTGGCGCAACCTCAGTCGTCCTGACGGGCACCCAGAGAGGATCACCCAGAGGCCATGGGGCGCCGATCCGGGTAGCCCACCACCATCAGGTCGTCTCCCAGGCGGCGCACCCGCACCTTCCTCAGGCGCAGGGCCTCGGCCATCCTCTCCACCCCCCTCCCCGCCACTGCCGTGGGCGCCCCCCTGCCCCCGACGATGACTGGCGCGATGAACGCCATCACCTTGTCCACCAGCCCCAGGTCGAACAGCGTGCCCAGGAGGGCACTGCCTCCCTCCACCAGCACACTGATGAGCTCCCGCTTCCCCAGGGCGTGGAGCAGCGCCCTCAGGTCCACTTGCCCGTCCAGTGCGGGCAGGCCCAGCACCTCCACCCTCTCTGGGGATTCGCCCTGGCCCCAGGGCCGTCCCTCCACGGTGGCGATGAGCGTCCTGCCAGGCTCCCGCAGCATCCTAGCGCTGGCGGGAAGCCGGCCCTGGCTGTCCACCACCACCCGCAGGGGCTGGCGGCCCAGGGGCCTGCCTCGGGCGTCCCTGGCGGTGAGCTGGGGATCGTCAGTTATGGCCGTGTTCACCCCCACCATCACCACGTCGCTAATACTCCGCAGATGGTGGACGTACTGGCGCGCTCTCTGGCCAGTAATCCACCGGGAGTCGCCGGTGAAGGTGGCGATCTTGCCGTCCAGGCTCATGGCGAACTTGGCGGTGACGAAGGGGAGCCCTGTGGTGATGTGCTTGATGAACGCCTCGTTGAGCTCCAGGGCCTCCTCCTGGTGCTCCCCCACCACGCAGCGTATGCCTGCCGCCTCCAGGGCACCCCTGCCCCTGCCGTTGACCAAGGGGTTGGGGTCCACCACCGCCATGTGCACCTCTGTGATGCCCGCCTGGATGATGGCCGGGGTGCAGGGCGCCACGCGGCCGTGGTGGTTGCAGGGCTCCAGGGTGGTGTAGAGAACGGCGCCGCGGGCTCGCTCACCTGCCTGCTTCAGGGCCACCACCTCGGCGTGGCCCTGGCCCGGAGGCAGGGTGTAGCCCTCGCCCACGATTTGGCCGTCCTTGACGACCACAGCACCTACGGGAGGATTGGGGCTACTGAGCCCTCTGGCCCGTTTTCCCAGAGCCAGGGCGCGCTTCATGTAGTCCATAGCTACTAGCCAGGGCGTTTGGGGAGGAAGTCCTGATAGATGCGGCTGGCGGTGGGCTCCCGCTGGCCCTGGTACTTGCTGCCCAGCTCCGGGGAGCCGTACAACCTTTCGGCGGGGGTAGTCAGGCGCAAGAAGGATAGTTGGCCTATCTTCATGCTGTAGTAGAGGGTGATGGGCAGCTTGGAGACGTTGGAAAGCTCCAGGGTCAGGTGGCCCTTCCAGCCCGGGTCCACGTAGCCCGCCGTGGAATGGATGAGCAGCCCTATGCGGCCCAGAGAGCTCTTGCCCTCCAGCCGGGCCACCAGGTCCTCAGGCACCTCGATGTGCTCCAGGGTACTGCCCAGCACAAATTCGCCGGGGTGCAGGATGAACGGGGCCTCGGCCGCCACCTCCACAGGCTCCGTCAGGTCCTCCAGGTCCTGCTTGATGTCTATGTATGGCCTCCGAGAGTTCCGGAAAACCAGCAGGCGGTGGTCCAGGTGGACATCCACGCTGGCCGGTTGTATGCAGCTTGGGTCCAGGGGCTCTATGACGATGCGCCCCTTAGCTATCTCCTCTTTGATGGACCTGTCGCTCAGGACCACGGGCACCTCGCCTGGTTGTATGCAACGCCATTGTAGCAATAGCTCCACCGGGCCGCAACTTGAACAAAATCAAAGGGGGCCGACAGAA
>DAOUBE010000240.1:0-4515 GCA_034432835.1 Dehalococcoidia bacterium
CCTGGACTACAACACCCCAGCCCAGTATCTTACTAAGCACCACCCAGAACTGGTCCCTAAAATAGCCCGACTGTCTCATATGTACTGAACCAGTACAGCCCGTTGACGCTATTTGTACTCTGGCTTTATACTAGCCCCCGCAAAACCCTGGGTCTAGCAACCTTGACGCGAAACGAAGGCTGGGGGGCCTCCGGCCTGGCCCCCGTTATCTTTCACACGATTTCCTGGGACATTCTCACCAGCGTCCTAAACACGGGGAGGATCACTCGATGAAGCTTCTTTGCCTTCAGGAGAACCTTAGCCGTGGCCTGAACATAGTGGGAAGGGCGGTAGCCACCCGGACTACCCTGCCCATCACCCAGAACGTCCTTCTGGCCACCGATCGCTCCCGCCTGAAGCTCTCGGCCACCAATCTTGAGATCGCCATCACCACCTGGATAGGTGGCAAGGTGGACCAGGAAGGTTCCGTCACCGTCCCGGCCAGGCTCCTGACCGAGTTTGTGAGCTCCTTGCCCCCCGACCAGGTAGAGATATCGGTAACCCAGCGCCCCAAGGCCCTCCACCTTCGCTGTGCCCGCTTCGAGGCCCGCATCAACGGCACAGAGGCCGAGGAGTTTCCTCCCATTCCCACTGTGGAAGAGGGCGTAGCCGCCAAGATAGAAGCCCAGACCCTGCGAACGGCCATCAGCCAGGTGGTCTTCGCCGCAGCCACCGAGGAGTCCCGCCCGGTACTCACCGGGGTGAAGGTGGAGCTGGAGGGTGACCGGTTCACCTTCGCCGCCGCCGATGGCTTCCGCCTGGCAGTCTATCGCGGCTCCCTGGCCGAGCCTGTGGCCGAGCCCACCAGCGTCATCGTCCCTGCCCGTACCCTGAACGAGGTCAACCGCCTCCTCACCGACCAGGAGGAGCCTGTAGAGGTGATGGCTACCCCGGCCAAGAGCCAGCTCCTGTTCCGTCTCAAGAACGTGGAGCTGGTCTCTCAGCTAATCCAGGGGACCTTCCCCAACTACCAGCAGTTGATTCCCAAAGAGTACAAGACCCGGACCGTTGTGGACCTTCAGGAGTTTCTCAGGGCCGTCAAGGCCGCTTCCATCTTCGCCAGGGACAGCAGTGGCATCGTCCGCTTCCAGATGTTTCCCGGCCCCGATGGTATGGCTGGCAGGCTAGTCGTCTCTGCCAGGGCCGAGGAGCTGGGTGACAACCTAGGAGAGCTGGACGCTAAGATCGAGGGTGAGGAGGCCAAGATAGCCTTCAACAGCCGGTACTTGATGGATGTGCTCTCTGTCATGGACCGCGGCGAGGTAGTGTTGGACACCACCAGCCCATCCAGCCCGGGCGTTTTCCGCCCCGCTGGCTCCGAGCACTACGTCCACGTGGTCATGCCCATGTTCGTTCAATGGTAGCTAAATTCGTGGGGATGGCGCCCATGAGCCGCGCGCCGTCCTTGCCCACCACCACCTTGACCTGAAGCCCTTGTCGTCACTCTCTTCGTCACTCTCTGATGAGATGACTGGATGGCGAACGCTTCGGACCCAATAGAAGTGTACTTGGAGATCGGTCGGACCAGGACATTCGCCGTTGCCCTGGACTGGCCGGGCTGGTGTCGTAGCGGGCGCGATGAGGCCTCAGCCCTTCAAAACCTCTGGGAGTACGGGCCACGCTACGCTCGTGTTCTTCAGGCGACGCACCTCGGGTTCCACCCTCCATCCCAGCCATCTGCCCTGGTCGTGGTGGAGCGGTTGAGTGGCAACGCCACCACTGATTTCGGGGCACCCAGCCTCGCCTTGTCCCAGGACACGAGGCCAGTGGACTCGGCCGAGCTACAGCGGTGGCTGGTGGTGTTACAGGCCTGTTGGCGGGCGTTGGACGCAGCCGTGCAGGCGGCCACCGGGCGGACCCTGAACAAAGGCCCACGGGGAGGTGGACGGGACCTGCCAAAGATCATCCAGCACGTGCGCGACGCCAACGTCGGCTATCTGGCAAGCCTGGGTGGGACGCTGAAGCCCAGCGACGATGACGAACCAACCCAGGCACTGGCGCGTGTCCGCCAAGCCATTGTGACCACCCTGGCCGCTTCGGTGCGCGGCGAAGTGCCAGCGCGCGGGCCGCGGGGAGGGGTCCGCTGGACTCCCCGCTACTTCGTTCGCCGCCTAGCCTGGCACGAGCTTGACCACGCATGGGAGATCCAGGACCGGGCCGGGTTAGCGGGTTAGGCTTGGGCAGCGGGCCGGCCAGGGTCCATCTCCGTCAAAGCTGAGCTGCTGCGTGGCGGTCCCATGCAGGGTGAGCCTCGAAGGTTGACCCACCCCTACCCGCTTAAGGTTTGTGCAGAACAAGGCACGCCGTGTCTTGTGCCCCTTCCGGGGATTAACCACCCATCTGGACGATGCAAGCTAGTGCATCCGGATGGGCCAGATAGCGACGCCACGTAGTACCATGGGAGTATTGAATGCACTTCAGGGCTCCATAAGTTGGGGGGTCTGGGGGTGCCGGCGCCAGACGCTGATGCAACATGCCAGAGTTGGGAGGGGGACATGGTTAGCCCAGTGCAAGTCCAAAGGTTTCTCAGCGGCATAGACTACCCAGTTAGCAAAGAGGACCTGGTCAATCACGCCAGGGACAAGGGTGCCGACGAGAACATTATCGAGGCCCTTGAAAAGCTCCCCGAGCAGACCTACGAAAGCGCCAACGACGTTAGCCAGGCCATAGGCCGCATGAGGTAACAGCCTCTTGGCGGCGCTGTCCAGGGTGCAGACTATGCGTCTGGGCTTATGACCTCGCTGCTTACAGGTGCTATGGAAGGCGTTTTTCCCTGTGAGCAGTAACCGCCGCCACTGCCCGGCCCCCTGGCCATAGTCTGGCTGCTCTAGGCGTGTGGGTTCTATCCTGGTCCCCGCTATCTGAACAACCGCTCGCGGCGCGAGTCGCCGTGGCCGGGGTCCTGAGGGTGGTTCCTCCTGAGGACGGCCCGGAGCTGCTGGGCCAGGGCTATGCGTTGGGGAGGTGGTAACCGGGAGAAGCCGGGCCCTGCCTCGTAGCCGCCTGCCTCCTGCTTGTGCGCCCAGGACCGGAGCTCCCGTTCGAACCCCTCGTCCAGGGCGGCTACCACGGCATCGGCCATCTCCTGGGTGATAGGAGGTTGGTGGGACGGGTCGGGAAGTCTCCCCGCCACATCTCCTCTCTCCATGGCCCAGAACCAGTCTTCAAGCAGCTCTCTGACTTCTTGTACTTCCCTTGGCAGGGACCTGTAAGACTCTTCTGACCATTGATAGGCCATGGGACTCCCTCTTCTGGTTGGATGGCTGAAGCGGAACATGCAACTACGGCAGGATCCTCCGCAGAGGCTCGACGGTCCGCTTGATCTGATCGGGGCATACGCGTTTAGGGCTGAACCTTCGAGTAGGGTCAGGCCTGGTAATAGGCTCGGTCTTAGGTGTTGTCCTGGTTGGCGCGGGCATGCTTCACCCCCTCCGTCGTAACATCTCTGTAATCTCTGGCCTCTGGCATCTCACCCACCTTGTTATGCAGGTCGAAGTCCATAAGGGCCCGGTAGAGCTTACCCTTCACCTTGAGACCCGCCGAGGGGTCCTGGCCCATGGAGTCTGTGATCATAACCCTCTCTCGCAGCACCCAGCACTCCCGCTCCGTGAGAGAGATCTCCACCTCTCGCTCTCCCTCCAGAGCATGGAGCAAAGCGGCCCCCACCTTGAGCACCAGCTCCTTGCTGGGTACATCGTCGGGGGGTGCCCCGGCGTCACCGCTGGCCGAGATTTCCGAAGGGGTAAGCCGGTATTCTAGGAGCTTTAGCTCCGCCTCTGTAAACCTGACTATGGCATCCATTGGTGACCTCCCTCGCCTGGCCGACCCGGCCTGACATCATAGTCACCTGGGCAGGACAGCCCTTCCTTAATTAAGAATAGTGCCTTGGGATTGGCTGGTCCGGGTTGCTAGGTGTTATGAGCGAAGGCTTTTTACAGGGGCTATCACGACACCCGTTAAGCGGCTTGGAAAGAAAAGTGATTTGAGGCTCTTGTGCCTTTCCAGGTCGTCTCCAAAACATCCCCCAACCAACTGCTCCGCACCGGCCTGGAATCTCAACCAGTCCTGGGGTAATTCCCCACAGTCCATAATAGCATAAAATTGACATAAAACACCCGCCTGGGAAATGGCTCATGGTTGACGAAGGCCGTGTAGCCAGTGGGCAGTAGAGTTTGATATCCCACATTGTCTTCTCATGGATGGAAGGTAGTGTTCATCTAGGTAACAAACAGGTGCGCTATCAGGAAAAGCCACAGTATCGCAAAATTTACGTACCATCGGGAAACGTCTGGTGCATCCCGCCTGCACGCCATAGGCACTGCCCTAGACCTAGGGCAACCGTAAGAGTTATGTTGTCTTGTTCTATAGGTCAAAAGCATGAAAAAGTTCAGATAGATATGAGACAGTAGGCGTGGAAAAGTAGAAGCAGAAGGGGCCACACTTCTGGGTGAGAATAGACCAGAAAGGAGGTGGCCC
>DAOUBE010000241.1:0-4856 GCA_034432835.1 Dehalococcoidia bacterium
CCTGGACTACAACACCCCAGCCCAGTATCTTACTAAGCACCACCCAGAACTGGTCCCTAAAATAGCCCGACTGTCTCATATGTACTGAACCAGTACAGCCCCTTGACGGGGAGGAGGGCAGCGAGTAACATCCGTCCGAGTATCTGACCTGATTCCTTTGTTTTCTCTTCTGGCCCTGTCGCAAGGATGTGACCTAGGACTCTGTAATCGAGGTAGGTTGCCGCTATGACGCAAGCCGCCACTGCCACTCAGGTGCCATCATGCCCTCGCTGCGGGCAGGCCATGCGGAAGGAATATGACGGGGTGCGACAGCCGCCCATGCCCAGTGTGTTCTGGTTCTGCGTCAACCCCGACCGTCCAGACGGCAAGCAGAACAGGGTGTACCACGGGGGCTAAGGGCAGGGCGTGACCTGGCCGGCAGCCCCATCCCGCAAGTCCACCCAGCGGGCCGTGTCCACGCCTCGACATACATCGCGGTGGCAGGATACCATGGTTACATCGCCATCGCTTTCAGGGGTGCTAAGTGGAACACGTCTTCTCGGCGTGGGCTCACGTTGAGGCCCGGCTGCTAAGGGCTTCCCACGTCTTCCTCTTCACCGACTACGACGGGACCCTCTGCCCCATCGTCAAAGTGCCAGAGCTGGCGGTCCTCTCGCCAGAGACCAGGGCCGTCCTGGGCCGTCTGGCCCGCCACAGCCGCTATACCGTGGGCGTCATCAGCGGCCGGGCGCTGAAGGACGTGATGGATAGGGTAGGCATACCAGGCATCATCTACGCCGGTAACCATGGTCTGGAGATCCAGGGCCCAGGCATCCGGTACCTGCACCCCCAGTCCCAACACCTGCGTCCTCTGCTGGCGGAGATGGAGCGGGCGCTGGGCCAGGCCATGGCATCCATACCCGGCACCCGGGTGGAGAACAAGGGGCTCTCCGTCTCGGTGCACTACCGACTGGTGGAGAACGGGCGGGTGGGGGAGGTGTGGGAAGCCTTCGACCGCGTGGTAGGGCCGGCCGTGAGGCAGGGGAGGGTGAGGAGGGGCGAGGGGAGACGGCTGCTGGAGGTGAGGCCGGCGGTGGAGTGGGACAAGGGCAGGGCAGTGGCCCTCATTCTGGACACTTATCGTGGCGCCGCGGACTCCGCCACCTCGGGTGGGACGTTGGCCGTGTTCCTGGGCGACGACCGTACCGACGAGGATGCCTTCCAGGTAGTGAACCAGCGGGAGGGCCTCACCATCTACGTGGGCGATGGTAGGGCCGATACCAGGGCGTGCTACTACCTGGACTCCAGCGACCAGGTGCGGGAGTTCCTGGAGAGACTGGCCTCCATGCCGTGAGGGGTCGCCTTACCGGTTCCTAGCTTGCCCGGTAAACAAGAACCAGCCCTGCCGCGTAAATCCCCACGATGCCGGCTGCCCAGAGGTAGGTCAAGGCGGCCTGGTTCTTGGCGCCTCGCACCAGCAGGCGGGCCCCGCTGAGGGCCATCAACAGCACGGCGAAGAGGCCCGCCAGAACGTGGCTCCGGTCAAGCTGGCTGAAGAGCGAGTCCCCGGGGGAGAAAAAGTCGGCGATGCCCAGGATGACCACGTTCAGGGAGTTGGTACCGTACATCCCTGAGAAGGCCAGGTCCGGCGCGCCGATGCGCAGCGCAGCCCCCGTGGTGGCAGCTTCGGGGAGGGTGGTCACCAGGGCCACGGCAATGACACCGACGAAGCTCTCGCCCAGGCCGGTCAGCTCGGCCATGCGGTCGGCGCTGATGGCCAGGAACGGGGCCGCCACAACGATGGCTGTCGCGGCCATGGTAAAGGTGGTCCACCCCCAGCGCAGGGAACGGGTGGGCAGAAGCTCCACCTCCGGCCCCGGGGCGCCCGTGCTGAACCTGGCGAAGGCGCGGGAGGCGGCCAGGTAGCTCGTCAGGATCACCAGCGACGCCAGGCTCAGGACCCCCCAACGGATGTCGGCCTGCAATGCGGCCAGGACCGTGGCCAGCCCCGTCAGCCCCACGGCCATGGCCAACAGCAACCCTTGCTGGGGGAGCAGACGCTGGAAGAGGCCGGCGCCGCCCAGGGAGGCGGCCAGGACGGCCAGAGTGGCCATGTTCATCATGTTGGCGCCCAGGATGTCCCCCGCCGCCAGCGCTGGGGCCTGGATGCGCACCGCCGAGACGTTGGTTATCAGCTCGGGCAGGGATGTGGCCCCCGCCAGAAGGAGGGACCCCACCCACATGCGGCCCCATCCGGTCCTGGCGGCGATGACCTCCCCCGCCGTGGCAAGATTGATGGCGGCAAAGACGACTATTATGCCGGCGCCCAGGAAGAGGCCCAGGGCGGCGGCGAGATCTAGAGACATTCCACGTCTCCCACGAGCCGGGGGAAGGTCAGCTCCAGCCTATGTACTTCTACTTTAACCCACCGGCCGTTCGAGGGGGCAAGCACACCCGCCGTACAGCCCTGATGCCAGGTCGGATATGCTTAACTGCCCTTTACAGCGCAGGTCACCCTCTAGGGAGGGCAGCAAAGCCGGGGGCATACCACCCCTACTACTGCAAGTCCCACGGAGAAGGAAGCGACAGAGGCGGCGCAGCCTCTAGGTGGGCGCCCCAGGCTCCTTACCCTGCTGCCGCGCCGCCCAAGCGATGACCTGGGCGCGGTTCTGAAGGTGCAGCTTGTCCAGGATGTTCTTCATGTGGTACTTGACCGTGTTCTCACTGATGTGAAGCTGGTCGGCCACCTCTTTGTTGGTCAACCCCTGGGCTACCAGGCCCAGGATCTCCTGCTCCCGCAGGCTGAGGGGCTCCGTATCGTCGGACTTGCCCACGCGGCGGGCCTGAGCACGGAACTCCTCCAGCAGCTTACCCGCCAGGCGAGTGGGGACCACCGCTTCGCCCCGCTGTATAGCCTCCAGGGCTTCGAAGAACTGGGCCGCCTCCAGGTCCTTGAGCAGGTAGCTATGGGCGCCGCTCTTTATGGCGTCGAAGAGGTCCTGCTCGTCGTCGGACACGGTGAGCATGACAATCTTCACTTCGGGATAGCGGGTCTTAATCAGGCGGGTGGCCTCCAGGCCGCCCATGTTAGGCATTCGGATGTCCATAAGAATCAGGTCTGGCATGGCCTGTCCGACCCTGGCCAGGGCCTCTCGCCCGTCGCCGGCCTCGGCCACCACCATGTGCCCCCTGGCCCGGAGCAGGCTGGCGATACCGTTACGCACCAAAGGCTGGTCGTCCACCAGCATAACCCTCATTTCGTACCCTCTCTGACGCCTGGATAGGCTGGGCTGGGCAGGGTGACCCTGACCGTGGTCCCCTTCCCTGGCGAGCTATCTATTTCGAAAGTGCCGCCGATGGCCTCGGCGCGCTCCTGCATGGTCTGGAGTCCCAGGTGGGGCCACTCCCCCCTCTTGATAGCCAGAGGGTTGAAGCCCTTGCCGTCGTCCGTCACCCGTATCTCCAGGGCGCCGTCCCGGGCCCCAAAGGTGACCTGCACGCTGTTGGCCTCGGCGTGCTTGCGTACGTTGGTCAGGGCCTCCTGGATGATGCGGAGCACCTGTACCTCCTGGAGAGGGCTCAGGTCCAGCTCCTCTGGAGACACCTCCCAGCGCATCTCCACGGGCCTGCGCAACTGCTGCCTGTACTCGGACACGTACTCCTCCAGGACCTCCCGGAAGCTGCGTCCCGAGCCCATCTGAGAGCGCAGGGCAAGGATACCCTCGCGGACGTCCTGGTACACCTTGCGCGCCGCTTGGCTCAGCTCGCGCACCTGCTCTTCGGCCTCGGCAACCGCGCCCTTCTGCAAGAACGCCTCCACCGCCTGGGCCTTTGTATTGACATAAGCCAGCACCTGGGCCAGGCCGTCGTGCATCTCCCGGGAGATGCGGGCGCGCTCTGTCTCCACCGCCATGGCCTGGACCTGTTCATTGAGATGAGCGTTCTGGATGGCTACCGCCGCCTGGTTGGCGAAGAGCTGGGCCACCTCCTCGTCCTCCAGGGTGAAAGGCTGGCCTCCCAGTTTCTCGGCCAGATATAGGCTTCCCAGGGCCTGCCCTTTATAGCGTATGGGCACTCCCAGGAAGGTCTTGATCACCGGGTGGCCCGGCGGGAAACCCACCGCCGCTGGGTGCTTAGTGACGTCGTCCAGGCGCAGGGGCTCCTCCCGGTGGGGTATCAAGCCCAGGACTCCGTGGCCTTTGGGCGCCGTCCCCAGCAGCTTGCGCGTCTCCTCGTCTATACCCGACGTCAAGAACGTCTTCATCTCTCCGCCCTCACCCAGTACACTCAGGGCGGCGTACCGCGCCCGCAGCAGCTCTCGGCTGAGGTCAACCACCTGCTGGAGCACCGAAGAGAGCATCCGTTCCTGGGATAGGGCAAGGTTGGCCTGGCTCAGAGCCTTTAGCTGGGCGTTCTGATTGGCCACCACCTCGGACAGCTCCTGCACGTCCCGCTGGAGCCGCGCGATGAGGTGGAACATGAGGCGCGAGAACACGGAGATGGTGATGCCCAGCAACCCGATGAGGAGCACCATCCCCCAGACTGAATGCAGTAGCTCGTGGGCTGGGCCCCGCAGCAGGTAGTGGTAAACGGCCAGAAACACTAACGGCGCCACCACTCCCACCCACTCCAGCTTTCGCAGCGTCACGTTGCTGGAGAGGTCCAGTAGCTTAGTGGGTTTGGCCTGCACTGCTGGCTTTGTGTCGTCCGTTCCCATGGCTCCTTCACCATTATAGCAAGCTGTTCGCCTCACAATGGAACTCGCCCCTCCGCAGAACATGAAAAAGTTCAGATAGATATGAGACAGTAGGCGTGGAAAAGTAGAAGCAGAAGGGGCCACACTTCTGGGTGAGAATAGACCAGAAAGGAGGTGGCCC
>DAOUBE010000242.1:0-4425 GCA_034432835.1 Dehalococcoidia bacterium
CCTGGACTACAACACCCCAGCCCAGTATCTTACTAAGCACCACCCAGAACTGGTCCCTAAAATAGCCCGACTGTCTCATATGTACTGAACCAGTACACTGCCTTGCTAAACATATTTGCTGGAGCTAAGATGTAATCTATGGGTGAGGAGCAGGCCAGGAACGAGCTGGGGTTGGTGTCCCGCCTAACCGCCGAGGCCGTAGGGGTACCAGGGCAGCGGCGGTTTTACCTTGTGGTGGAGTCGGGCAGCACCTCAGCCAACCTCTGGCTGGAGAAGGAGCAGCTCTACCAGCTAGCCATCTACCTCCAGGAGATTGTGGCAACGGTCTCCGCCGAAGGGGCGCGGCCCGGCGCCGAGGACGACCCCAGCTTTGAACCGCCCAAGGCGGGCCCGGCACGGATCGAATTCAAGGTGGGCAAACTGGCCCTGGGCCATGACTCCATGAGCGACCGGTTCCTGTTCATAGTCCACGACGCCGAGTCGGATGAGGATGGCCCGGCGGCCCTGAGCTTCTGGAGCACCCGAGACCAGGCCGAGGGCCTGGCCCGGCGGGCCCTGGAGGTGTGCGCTGCCGGTCGGCCGGTCTGCCCGCTGTGCGGCCAGAGCATGGGGCCAGGCCCCCATGTTTGCCCTCGTTCCAACGGCCACAGCGCCTTCACCGCGTAGCGGGTGTCGGGAAGGTTACCATCCTACGCCTCAGGGGACAGGCCGCGGAGCCTCCGTGCAGCCTGGCTTCGGTAAGCATCAGGGGCCGGGACGTCTCTTTGCGGACGCTGAGGACAAAGGACCCTACATCCCAGACACCCTTTTAGCCTCCCCGGGGGAGGGCTGGACGTTGAAGGGCGAGCAATGGGATGTTAGGACGCTGCTTCAGGAAGGTGACATAAAATCCTGCGAGCTGATCCCCTGGGGTTCCAATTATACTTTCCTTGTGACTATCTGTAAGGGCAGCCAGGAGTGCCGGGGTGTCTACAAGCCCCGGTCTGGCGAGATACCCCTGTGGGACTTCCCTATGGGTACCCTTTACAAGCGGGAGCGGGCCGCCTACCTGCTGAGCCAGGCCCTGGGCTGGGACTTCGTCCCCGTCACCGTTATACGCGATGGCCCTTACGGCGTAGGCTCGCTGCAGCTACACATCGACCACGACGCCCGCCACAACTACTTCACCATGCGCAAGACCCACGCCTACTCTCTGCGGCTGATGTGCGCCTTCGACTGGGTGGCTAACAACGCCGACAGGAAGGCCAGCCACTGTATTCAGGGGCGAGACGGCAAGCTGTGGGGTATCGACCACGGTCTGACCTTCCACTCCCAGCCCAAGCTGCGTACGGTGATGTGGGACTTCTGTGGGGAGGCCATACCCCAGGCGGTGCACCAGGCCCTGCGCTCCCTCCACAAGAGGCTGGAGTCGCCGGAAGGTGACCTAGCGGAGGTGGAAGAGCTGCTGGAGCCATCGGAGGTGGAGGCCCTGGCCGAAAGGGTGGAGTGGTTCCTGGGGCGGAGGACCTTCCCCATGCTGGACCCCTACCGCAACACGCCCAGGCCGCCGTTCTGAGGCCCTGCCGCCTGGTGGTATTCATTTAACCGTAGGTATAAATTTACCCATGGGGGAGCTTATATCCCGGGGAAGCAGGCCTGGACGGTCCAGAGTCAGGGCGGACCCGTGTGTCCGCTCTGACTCCTGGAATGTAGCTTCTTGGTGCCGTGCAGGCGTTGGCGAAGGGAGGGCTACCCCGAAGGTCCCTAGCTGCCAGGCTGCTCCAGCAGGGAGGCGTAGTATCCCTGCAGGTTCTTGCTCAGCTCCCTCAGGCGGGCGTCCACCAGGGCGTTGATAGTACCAGGGGGGTAGGTGCCATCGGGCTGGCGTTCTCCGGCGGGCACGCCCGTCAGGATCTCCAGCCCCTCATCTATAGTCTTGATGGCGTAGATGTGGAACTTGCCCTCCCGGACGGCATCCACCACGTCCTCCCGCAGCATCAGATTCTTCACGTTCTGGTGGGGGACGATGACGCCCTGGCGGCCGGTCAGGCCCAGGACCCGGCAGACGTCGAAGAACCCCTCGATCTTCTGGGTGACGCCGCCAACGGGCTGGACGACGCCCTTCTGGTTCACCGAGCCCGTGACGGCGATGTACTGCTTCAAGGGAAGGCCCGAGAGGCTGGAGAGGATGGCGTAGAGTTCGGCGGCGGTGGCGCTGTCTCCCTCCACCCCTGAGTAGGATTGTTCGAAGCAGAGGCTGGCTGAGAGGGAGAGGGGGAGGTCCTGGGCATACTTCCAGCCCAGGTAGCCGCTGAGGATGAGGACGGCCTTGTTGTGGATGGGGCCGCTGAGCTGGCTCTCCCGTTCGATGTTGATGACGCCACGGCGGCCGGCGAAGGTCTGGGCGGTGATGCGGGCGGGCCGGCCGAAGCTGAAGTCTCCCAGGTCGTAGAAGACCAGGCCGTTCACCTGGCCCACTACCTCGCCCTCCACGTCCACCATCAGGGTCCCTTCCACTATAAGGGAGCGGATGCGCTCCTCGATGAGGTTGAGGCGGTAAATCTTCTCGGTCAGGGCCCTCTGCACGTCCTCCTGGTTCACCAGGCGGTGGCCGTTCTTTCGCGCCCAGTAGTCGGCCTCTATGATGAGGTCCTTGACCTGGCCGAAGCGCGCGGAGAGCCGGGTCTGGTCGGAGACGGCCCAGGCCCCGTACTCCAGGACCTTGGCCACAGCCCCGCGGTCGAAGTGGCGGAGCCCCTCGCTGATACAAGTGCCGCAGACAAAGCTGGCGTAGGCCTGAATGTTCTCCGGCGTCCTCTCGATCTGGTAGTCGAACTCCGCCTTCACCTTGAACATCTCGGAGAAGTCTTCCCGGTCCAGGGTGGAGAGCAGTCGGTAGAGCTGCTCGTCGCCGGTGATGATGACCTTAACGTCCAGGGGGACCGGCTGGGGGCGCAGGCCCTGGGGCACCAGGATGCCTAGCTGTTCGGCCGGGTCCTCCAGGCCCAGCTCACGGGTGCGTATGGCTCGTTTCAGGCCCGGCCAGACCCCCGGGTTGAGAAGCACGTCCTGGGCGTTGACCACCAGGTAGCCGCCGTTGGCTCGCTGGAGAGAGCCGGCCTTGAGCATGGTGTGGTCGCTGATGTAGGTACCCATGAAGGCGCGCCGCTCGATCTTGCCGAAGAGGTTACCCCAGGTGGGGTTGGGCTCTATGACTATAGGTGGGCCTTCTGTGCCGCTGTTGTCCACAAAGACGTTTATCTGGAAGGGGAGGAAGGGATCGGGCTGGAAGGGCCGGGAGAGGGGCGGGTCCGCGGGTGCGGGCTGGGGTGTTTCGGGCATCTCCTGGGACTTGAAAAGCTCCAGATGGCTGAGGGTGTAGGCCTTGAGGTCCTCAATAAAAGAGACCACCTGAGGGAACTCCCGGTACTCGTGCTCCACCTCTCGGAACAGGCGGCCTATGTTGAACTCGCCCACGGAGCGGTCCAGCTCCTCCAGCTTATTGCGCGTCTCCCGGGCTATGGCCCGCACCTTATCGGTGACCTCCTCCACGCGCTTGAGCAGCGCCGTGCGTGTGTCCTCGATGACCTTGCGCCGGGACTCGGGCATGCTCATGAACTCCTGGGCGGTTATGGGCTTGCCGTCCAATAGGGGCACCAGGGTGACGCCGGCGGTGGTGAACTGGACCACAAAGCTGCGCTGCATGGCCTCCCGCTCCAGGGCCTGGATCTCCGCCTGCTGGCTGCTCTGGCCCTGCTCCACTATCTGCTGGCGCTGGGCCAGGTACTCCTCGCTGGAGAAGGCCTTGGGGATCTCCTCCTGGAGCTCCCGGAGCACCCGCTGGATGTGCTCTCGGAAGGGGAGGCCGGCGCCCCTGGGCATCTTCAGCACAGAAGGCTTGTCCGGCTCCTTGAAGTTATAGCGGTAGCACCAGTCGAAGACCTCAAACACGGTGCCCGACTGCTGCCGCTGCTCGATGAGGCGCCGCAGGTAGCTCTTGATGATGGTGGCCTTGCCGGTGCCTGTGAGCCCGGTGACGAACAGATTGTAGCCAGCCTTCTCCACCTCCAGCCCGAACTCGATGGCCCTGATGGCCCGCTCCTGCCCCACGAACCCCTGAAGGGGGCTAAGGTCCTCGGTGCATTCAAAGCCCAGGGACTCGGGGTCGCACGTCCAGCGGAGCTTCTCCGGTGGCAACTGGCACCTGTCCATTGTGTCCATCATCGGCTCCTGGTTGTGTCTTAGTACAAGGAGTGGTAAATGTACAGCCCATTATAGCACCGAAGGATAGGAGAGCTAGTGATGGGCGTGAAGGGTTTGAGTGTGCGTGGGACGTACACGGCTTACATGAAAAAGTTCAGATAGATATGAGACAGTAGGCGTGGAAAAGTAGAAGCAGAAGGGGCCACACTTCTGGGTGAGAATAGACCAGAAAGGAGGTGGCCC
>DAOUBE010000243.1:0-10265 GCA_034432835.1 Dehalococcoidia bacterium
TCTCGGGCTGGATGATTTTGAGAAGACCCCGCACGATGCCCGTCTCACCAGCTAGCGGATGGGTATCAATATACTGCTCTGCATTCACAGCCCACTGCGCGTATTCACCCAACGGCCCGTCTGATGGGTCGTAGGTCACAACTTCCTCTTTGGTGACGTGCCCCAGGAGAATAACAGAGCTGTAGGAGCCGTAGGCCAGCCCCGCCTCTCCCAGACAGCGGGAAGAGCGTACGTGGCAGTGTGCCCCCCATCAATTACAGTGATAGGGGCCTCGGGTTTGAATACCACCACCCAGACAAAACGGCGAGAGGATTGATTATTATTGGTCTCATAACTCTTGTAGGGACCAACCTCTCCATTGCAGAGGGCGGTGCTTGCATCCCTCTAGGCTTGTGTCCCTGATAGCCCGCTGCTTCGGATGCTATAATTGCCTCTGCTATGGTTGTAGATATCCTAGAAGGGCTGAACCCCGCCCAGCGGGAGGCCGTGGAGCACATCCAAGGCCCTCTTCTCATCGTGGCCGGGCCGGGCAGCGGCAAGACCCGGGTCATAACCCACCGCATCGCCTACCTGGTGAAGATGTGCGGCATATCGCCCTACCGCATCCTGGCTGTCACCTTCACCAACAAGGCGGCCAACGAGATGAAGGAGCGGCTGAATAACCTGCTGGGGGCCCGGGCCCAGGGCCTGACCATGGGCACCTTCCACGCCTTCTGCGCCATGCTCCTGCGGCGGGAGGGCCAGCATGCCGGCGTGGAGCCAGGCTTCACCATCTACGACCAGGAGGACCAGCTTGGGCTCCTCCAGCGGGCCATGGAGGACGCCCAGGTGGACCCCAAGCGCTTTCCCCCCAGGGCTATCCTGGACCGCATCTCCCGGGCCAAGAGCCTGCTTCTGACCCCGGAGGCCCTGGCCATCACCATCAAAGGCCCTTACGATCAGGTAGTCAGGCAGGTGTACCAGCGTTACCAGGAGCTATTGGAGCGCAACAACGCCCTGGACTTTGACGACCTGCTGTTCAAGGCCGTGCAGCTACTTCAGAACCACCCCGAGGTCCGCAAGCGGTGGCAGGAGCGCTACCTGCACATCCTCATCGACGAGTTCCAGGACACCAACGTGGCCCAGTACCAGCTTGCCCGGCTGCTGGCCGGTGGCCACCGCAACATATGTGTGGTGGGCGACCCCGACCAGTCCATCTACTCCTGGCGCAACGCCGACCTGCGCAACATCCTCAGCTTTCAGAAGGACTACCCCGACGCCCGGGTGGTGGCCCTGGAGGAAAACTACCGTTCCACCAGCGTCATCCTGGACGCGGCCAGGCATCTCATCTCGGCCAATAAGCAGCGGCTGGAGAAAGGCCTGTGGACCCGCAAGAACGGCGGCGTCCCCATCGTGGTCCACGAGGCCTATAACGAGGACGAAGAGGCCCTGTTTGTGGTCAAAGAGGTGGAGCGCCTCACCAGGTCCCAGGGGTTCCGATTGGGCGACTGCGCCGTCATGTACCGCATCAACGCCCAGTCCCGCGCCTTTGAGGAGGCCTGCCTGCGCTACGGCATCAAGTACAAGCTGGTGGGAGGCATCCGCTTCTATCAGCGCAAAGAGGTCAAGGACCTCATGGCCTACCTTAGGCTTATACATAACCCCAGAGACGAGGTCAGCCTGGGCCGGGTCATCAACGTGCCCGCCCGGGGCATCGGCAAGAAGACCCTGGACCAGCTTGCCTACCTGGCCCGCAGCCGGGGAATCTCCCAGTACGATGCCCTCAAGCTGGTAGCCCAGGAGCCTGCGGGCAGCCACGGCCTTGGCGGCAGGGCGGCCCAGCCCCTGGTCCACTTCGGCAGGCTCATGGATGAGCTGACCGAGGCCAGCCAGAGGCTGGACGTGGTGGAGCTGGTGGACCTGGTCCTGGAACGCACCGGTTACCGCCAGTATATCCTGGAGCAGCCCCAGGGTGAGGAGCGCTGGGAGAACGTCATGGAGCTGCGGGGGACGGCCCAGGAGTTCCGCGATATGAAGCCAGGCGAAGGCTTGACGGCCCTGCTGGAGCGCCTGACCCTGGTGGCCGACGTGGACTACCTTGAGGAAAGCCCCGACGCCCTGACCCTCATCACCCTCCACCAGGCCAAGGGACTGGAGTTCCCCATCGTATTCATCGTGGGGCTGGAGGAGGGCCTGCTCCCCCACAGTCGCTCCATGGATGACCCCGACGAACTGGAGGAGGAGCGCAGGCTATGCTACGTTGGCATCACCCGGGCCAAGGAGCGGCTGTACCTGCTGCGCGCCTTCCGCCGACGCATGTCCGGCAGCGGTGGGCCCACCATTCCGTCGCGGTTCCTGAGGGAGGTGCCTCCCCATCTCATCGCCTCGCCTCAGCAATCGCCGCAGCAGGAGAGATCGCCGTGGGGCAGGTACGCACCGGTTTCGGAGCCGCCCCAACCACCTCCCAGGCCTGCGGCCACCTTCGCCGCGGGGGACAAGGTGCGCCACTCCAAGTTTGGCGAGGGGGTAGTGGTGAGCTGCGTGCCCTCGGGCCAGGACTTGGAGGTGACCGTGGCCTTCAAGGACGGAGTCGGCGTCAAGCGGCTGCTTCTAAGCTACGCCCCCCTGGAGAAGGTGGGGGAGTAGCCTCTTCAGTCAGGCCCACTGCCATGGTGCCTTGGTGGCAACCCCGCCTGTTGGGCCACGCCCAATGCCCTGGCAGGACGCCCACGACCTGGCCATGGTTGGGCGTAGGGCCGCCCCCCCCACAGGGTCCCACAACATCGGGCGCTAGGTAAGCAAGAAACCTCCGTCCACCACCAGCAAGGCCCCGGTAATGTAGTCGGCGGCACCGCTGGCAAAGAACAGCACCACTTTGGCGATGTCGTCGGGCTCGCCCATGCGCTTCAGCGGTATTCGCTGGGCGAAGGCGCGCAAACTCTCCTCCACACTCAGGCCGGTGGGGACCGTCATGACCGCCTCTGTACCAGGAGTGCGGATGCCGCCCGGCGCTATGGCATTGACCAGGATGTTGTGGGGCGCCAGCTCCAAGGCCAGGGACTTGGTCAGCATGACGACGGCAGCCTTGGAGGCGTCGTAGTGAACTAGGTTACCTGTGGGATGTAGGGCGTCTATGGAGGCGATGTTGATGATCCGCCCACCTCGCCCTGCCTCTACCATGACCCTGGCGGCAGCCTGGGAACAGAAGAAGACCCCCTTCAGGTTGACGGCCATGACCTTGTCCCACAGGGCCTCGGTGGTCTGCAGCGCGGGCGAGAAGGGGAAGATGCCAGCGTTGTTGACCAGGATGTCCACGCGGCCAAAGGCCTCCCTGGTGGCCTGGACGGTCCCTCTGGGCGTCGGATACGCTGGAGACGTCGGCGCCGATGGCCTCGGCCTTCCAGCCCATGCCCCTCATCTCGGAGGCCGTTTTGCTGGCAGCCTCCAGGTTTATGTCTGCCACCATCACCCCAGCGCCGGCCTCGGCCAGGCGGAAGGCGATGCCCTTACCTATCCCCATGGCGCCGCCCGTAACTATGGCCCCCTTGCCCCTCAAGTCGAATAGCTCCTGAAGGCTCTGCATGGCCTCCTCCTTCCCACAATTTGGGGGTCCCGCCCCCCGTATCTTTATTGTAAGGCAACCCATCGGGCCCAGGCGGGGCGTTCCCTGAGGCTGCATTCTGGGCTAAAGGCGTGCCATACCCTGGCCGAGGGGGAACAGACGGCTAAGGCCTGCTGGCGTCGGCCCGGCGAGGCTGAGCTTGGTAAGGCGCCGCGTCTCTTATACGATCATGTCCAGTAGCCTGAACAGCGCCGCGCCCAGCAGCAGGCAGATGGGGAAGGTGAGTACCCACGCGGCCACTATGCCCCGCACCACCCCCCATCGCACCGCCGACAGCCGGCGGGTGGCCCCCTGGCCCATGATAGTGGAGGAGATTACGTGGGTGGTGCTCAAGGGGAACCCGAAGCGGCTGGCGGCTTCGATAACTGCCGCAGCGGAACTCTCGGCCACGAAGCCGTGAATAGGCCTCATCTCCACTATCCTCACCCCCAGGGTGCGTATGACCCTCCAGCCGCCTATGTAGGTACCCAGGGCCATGACCACGCCGGAGAGGATGATGACCCAGAGGGGGATGTGGAAGGGTATGCCGGCTTCCTCCCAGCGATAGTGCACAGCCAGAGCCAGGCTGATGACTCCCATGGTCTTCTGGGCATCGTTGGAACCATGGCTAAAGGCCATACCCGCCGCCGACAGGACCTGTACCTTGCCGAACAGGTTGTTGACCGTGGCAGGGGCAGAGCGGTGGAATATCCAGTAGAAGCCAACCATGAGCAGGTAGCCCCCCACGAAGCCGATGAAGGGCGCCAGGGCCAGGCCAAGAAGCACCTTGGTGACCCCGGACCAGACCAGGACATCCACGCCCGAGGTGGCTATGCCTGCTCCCGCCAGGCCCGCCAGCAGGCTGTGGCTGCCGCTAACGGGAAGACCCAGCCTGGTAGCCCACAAGACCCATACCGCAGCGGCAGTGACCGCAGCTAGCACGGTGACCACGTTGATAGCCTCGGGGGCCACGGTCCCGGCCCCCACAACCTTGGCCACGGCCGTGCCCGATAGCGCACCAGCGAAGTTGAGCACGGCAGCCATGACCACGGCAGCGATGGGCTTTAACACCCGGGTGGAGACAACGGTGGCGATGGCATTGGCGGCATCGTTGAAGCCGTTGGCGAAATCGAAGCTGAGGGCGAAGACTATGACTACCACCAGGAAAGCCAGGGAGTCTTCAGGCATTCTTGAGGACCACTCCCTCTAGCACATTGGCCACGTCCTCAGCCTTGTCCGTGGCCAGCTCTAGCTGGTAGTAGATCTCCCTCCACTTTAGGATCTCTAAGGGTGACGACCCGTTGGTGAACAGCTCGCCCAGGGCCTTGCTGGCGATCTGGTCTGCCTCGTTCTCTAACCGGTTTAGCTCTATGGCCGGTTCTAGGAGTTCCTTAAGCTTGGCGCCTCGAAAATGGAGTTTGGAGAAGGCCTCCACCATGACCGAGGCACCCCGCTCTATGATGCGGGCCAGGTCCACGGCCCTGGGTGTAGGCTTCTCTACATGGTATTCCATCATTATGCGGGCCGCCTCCTCTATGGCGTCCATGACGTCGTCCACGCGCTCACCCAGGAGGGCTATGTCCTCGCGGTCTATGGGCGTCACAAAGGTGCGGTGGAGGTTGCGCATGATCTCGTGAATAACGTGGTCTCCGATCTCTTCCAGACGCTTTATCTCAGAGACCTTGGCGGGAACGTTTTCGTAGTGCTCCAGTAGGTCCAGCAGTTTAAGAGAGGCCTCGTGGACGTTCTGAGCACCGCTTCGCAGAAGCCCAAAGAAGCGATCCTCACGAGGTAGTGGCAACGGCAGCCTCATTGAGTCACCTCCCAACAGGTGCCAGAAGAATCGCCCCCGCCGGACGGCCCATGACCACTTCCTTCAGGGGCACAACTCGCAGCCCACAGAAGGGCCTCGGCGCTTCGTGGTGTGACCGGGGCTCCAATGGGGCTTGCTAACCCTTTGGCGTAACCAATGTAACCAAGCTGTTATCGAGTCCGCCCCCCACCCGGAAGCGGTCCAACGAGGCGTGGCTGGATGACCAGCCCGGTCCGGTGCCCGGTTGAACAAACTAAGGCCCATGGCCCAAATAACTGCTTTGTGAAAATGATAACCAATGAAGTGACTCTTGCCAAGGGGCACTAGCGAAGCAATAGTACTACAGATGGACTAATACCAATAGAGGAAAGCAGCGCCATGGGGGTTTCCAGCACCAGTGGAAAGGATACAGCCTCCATTCATCGGTAACATATCCGCCACAGGACCACGGCGTGGACTCACTTTTATCCCAGGGTGGGGGTATTGGCCCTGGCACTAGATGTCCAGCATCAGCCGGGAGGGGTCCTCCACCAGCTCCTTGACCCGCACCAGGAACTGCACCGCCTGTCGACCGTCCACCACCCGGTGGTCGTAGGTGAGGGCCAGGTACATCATGGGCCGCACCACTACCTGTCCGTTGACCACTACGGGCCGCTCCATGATGCGGTGCATGCCCAGAATGCCTACCTGGGGCGGGTTCAGGATGGGCGTGGAGAGCAGGGAGCCGAAGACGCCGCCGTTGGTGATGGTGAAGGTGCCTCCCTCCAGCTCCTCCAGGGTCAGTTTGCGCTCCCGGCTGCGTTTCACCATGTCGGCGATGGCGGCCTCGATGTCAGCAAAGCTCTTCTTGTCAGCGTCCCTTAGGACGGGCACCACCAGGCCCTCCTCGGCCCCTATGGCGATGCCGATATCATAGTAATACTTGAGCACCAGCTCGTTACCCTGGATTTCCGAGTTGACCTCCGGGAAAGCCTTGAGGGCTCCCACCACGGCCTTGACGAAGAAGGGCATAAAGCCCAGGTCTGTGCCGTGCTTCTCCTTGAAGACGCCCCGCCAGCGGCTGCGCAATTCCATGACGCCGGTCATGTCAACCTCGTTGAAGGTAGTGAGCATGGCCGCCGTCTGCTGGGCCTCCACCAGCCGCCGGGCTATGGTGAGACGGCGGCGGGAGAGGCGTACCCGCTCCTCGTACCGGCCGGGCCTGGGCGCCGCGGCGGGAGGCGCTGGCGGGGCAGCCGCCTCGGGCTCCTTGGCGGGTGGCGGAGGGGCTGCGGGAACGGCCTCTGCCGGGCGGGCCGGGGCCTCCGGCTGGGCTGCTGCCCTCTGCTCTCGGACTCTCCTCAAGTACTCCTCCACGTCCTCGTGGGTGATGCGTCCACCCCTGCCGGTGCCTGGCACACGGCTCAGGTCCACGCCCTGTTCGGCGGCCATGCGCCGGGCCAGGGGGGTTGCTAGCTGGTCCTCCTCCCGGGCCTCGGCTTCCCGCTCCGGGGCAACCTGGGCCTGGCTATCTCCCGCCGGGGCCTCGGTCACCTCCGCCCGCGCCTCCCGGGGCGGGGCTGGCTGGGGCGCAGCCACGGCCGCCCTCTCGGCGATAACCCCCAGGACATCGCCTACGTTCACGGTCTCGCCCTCTCGCTTGAGCACCTTCTCCAGAACTCCATCCTGAGAGGCGGAGACCTCCAGGTTAACCTTCTCCGTCTCCAGCTCCACCACGGGCTCCCCAGCGGCCACCGGGTCGCCCTCCCGCTTCAGCCACTTTCCCACGGTGGCCTCCACAATGGACTCGCCCATCTCGGGGACACGGATGTCAGCGGGCATACCTCACTCCGTCAGAGGTGGCTGTAGGCTCCGCCTTCTCGGCCAGGGCCTCTCGAATCACCCTGGCCTGCTCCACCTTGTGCAGGGCCGATGTCCCTTCCGCTGGGCTGGGGCGCTCGGGCCGTCCCACGTAGATGAGGGGCACTTCCGGCTTCAGCAAGGGCCGAACCCTGGGCGCCACAAAGCTCCAGGCGCCTCGATTCTGAGGCTCTTCCTGGACCCAGAAAACCTCCTCCACGTTGGGGTACCTGGCCAGGACCTCGGAGAGCTGGTCCGAAGGGAAGGGATACAGCTCCTCTATCCGGACCACGGCCACACGCTGGGCCCTGGCGTACTCATCGCTGGTGACTAGGTCCACAAAGACCTTACCGCTGCAGAGGACCACGCGCCTCACGTCCTCATGGCTTGTCCGCTGGTCATCAATGACGGGGTGGAACTTGCCTGCCGTCAGCTCCTGAACGCCCGATGCCGCCAGGGGGTGGCGAAGGAGGCTCTTGGCCGTCATAACCACCAGGGAATGGGGGTCGCTCTTGATCAGGGCCGCCTGGCGCCGCAGAAGGTGGAAGTACTGGGCCGCCGTGGTGGGGTAGGCCACTCGGATATTGTTCCCCGCGGCGAGCTGCAGGAACCGCTCCAGGTGGGCGCTGGAGTGATTGGGGCCCTGGCCTTCAAAGCCGTGGGGCAGCAAGAGCACCAGCCCCGAGCGCTGTCCCCACTTGCTCTGCCCGGAGACTATGAACTCGTCCACCACGGACTGGGCGTTGTTGCTGAAGTCGCCGAACTGGGCCTCCCACAGCACCAGGGCGTCTGGAGCGCCCAGGGTGTACCCGTACTCGAAGCCCAGCACGCCGACCTCAGAGAGGGGACTGTTGTAGATGGAGAAAGGCGCCCGGGCGCTGGGCATGGCCTGAAGGGGGACATGACGGGCCCCCGTCTTCACATCGTGGAGCACGGCGTGGCGCTGGCTGAAGGTGCCCCGCTCCGTGTCCTGGCCCGTGATTCGCACAGGAACCCCCTCAGCCAACAGCGAGGCGAAGGCCAGGGCCTCGGCGTGGGCCCAGTCTATCCTGCCGTCGGAGGTCAGGGCCTCTTGGCGCCGCTGCAGGGGGCGCTCCAGCTTGGGATGGACAGTGAACCCCTGGGGCAAGGTAGCTAGCTCCTTGTTAAGCTGCACTAGGGTCTCCGCCGGCACCGCCGTGCGTATGCTATAGCCGGACTTGTGGGCGCTCGGCCTCTCCCGGAAGCGGCTCCGCTCCCCGTTCCTGGGCACTGCGGACAACGCCCTGCGGAGGCGGGTCACCACCTTGTGGAGCATGGCGTCCACCTCCTCTTGGGTGACCACGCCCTCCTTGATCAGCCTCTGAGCATACAGGGCCCGGATGGTCGGGTGGTTCCGAATGGCTTCGTACATGACCGGCTGGGTGAAGGTGGGCTCATCGCCTTCGTTGTGGCCATAGCGGCGGTACCCCACCAGGTCGATGAAGATGTCCTTGTGGAACTTCTCCCGGTAGGCAAAGGCCAGGTAGGCCGACTCCAGGCAGGCGTCCACATCGTCGGCGTTGACGTGGATGACGGGCATGTCGAACCCCCGGGCCAGGTCGCTGCAGTACAGGGTGGACTGGGACTCCCGGGGCTCAGCGGTGAACCCGATCTGATTGTTGGTGATTATGTGAATAGTGCCGCCCACCTTGTACCCGGCTAGCTGGGAGAGGTTGAGGGTCTCCGCCACCACGCCCTGGCCCGCGAAGGCCGCGTCCCCGTGGATAAGGACGGCGATGGCGCTGTCCTGGTCATGGCTGGGCACGCCGCTGGGGCCCCTCTGGTCCTGAAGGGCGCGGGTGGCCCCCACCACCACCGGGTCCACCAGCTCCAGGTGGCTGGGGTTGGGGAGCAGAAGCATCTGCAGGTCCCCGGCAGGACCTTCGTGGGGCAGAACACTCCTGGCGCCCATGTGGTACTTCACATCGCTCATCCAGCCGTGCTGCGAGTCCCCGTTGGTCTCGTGGGCGTACTGGCCCTCCATGAAGTCGGACAGGATGTGCTCATAGGCCTTGCCAAAGATGTGGGTGAGCACGTTGAGGCGCCCGCGATGGGCCATGCCCATCACCAGGGACTTGGCCGGTGCCCTGGCCGCCTGCCACACAATCTCGTCCAGCAGGGGGATGAGCATATCGGTGCCCTCTATGGAGAACCACTTCTGGCCGGGGAAGGAAGCGTGCAAGAACTGCTCAAAGGCCTCCACCTGGGTCAGGCGCTCCAGCAGGCTGAGCTCATCGGCGGCGTCCAGTTTTTCCCTGAAGTGCCCCGACTCCACAGCCTCCTGGAACCAGGCACGCTCCTCGGCGTTTCTGAGGTGAGAGAACTCGTAACCTGAGCCGCCGCAGTACACCCGGCGCAGCCTGGCTATGGCCTCATAGGCAGAGGAAGCCCCCCTGGCCAGGGGGCTGGGGACCAGGCTGGCCGGCAGGGACTGGAGAACATCGGCAGACAGCCCGTGGGCCTCCGGCTCTAGGAGGTGCTCGCTGCGCTTCCACAGACCCAGGGGGTCCAAGGCGGCGGCCAGGTGCCCTCGGTCCCTGATGGCCTGGACCAGGGAGAGCACCTTGTGGACCAACTCCACATCGGCCGCCGGGGGTGCCGCCACGGCCGCGGGAACCCCTTCCTCCACCTCGGGGGACCAGACCTGGAAGAGCTGTTGCAGGTCGGGTCCCACGGAGTGGGGGTCTCGAAGGTATCTTTCGTACAGCTCGGCCAGATAGCCAACGTTCAAGCCGAGATTATGCTTGATATCAGTCATCCTGGGCCTCCCGGATACCCCCTCTGGCTCGGAGGTATTGGTAATGGTGCATTAATAACGGTTCTAACTGGCAATGCCAGCCGGGGGGTTCTGAGGCGGTCACTATCATCGCGTCAAATCTATTTTACCACACAGCGTCCGCATACTTGCCAGAGAGTGTACTGGTTCAGTACATATGAGACAGTCGGGCTATTTTAGGGACCAGTTCTGGGTGGTGCTTAGTAAGATACTGGGCTGGGGTGTTGTAGTCCAGG
>DAOUBE010000244.1:0-3275 GCA_034432835.1 Dehalococcoidia bacterium
CCTGGACTACAACACCCCAGCCCAGTATCTTACTAAGCACCACCCAGAACTGGTCCCTAAAATAGCCCGACTGTCTCATATGTACTGAACCAGTACACGAAATTGACTAGCCCCCTTCCTACCCCTTACAATGGTTTCGTGGATGCTGGAGCAGGGGCCTTTCGTCCGTTGTCCAGATTCGCTGACAGACCCCGTGAGGAGTGCGGGGTTATCGGCGTATATGCCCCAGGGGAAGACGTAGCCCGCATCGCCTACTTTGGCCTCCTGGCCCTTCAGCACCGCGGCCAGGAGAGCGCCGGCATCGCCACCTCCGATGGCCTCCAGATCCACCACCACGCCCGCATGGGGCTGGTCACCCAGGCCCTAGACCCCGACGACTTCGAGGACCTCACCGGCCACATCGCCCTGGGGCATACCCGCTACTCCACTACCGGCTCCAGCAAGATCTACAACGCCCAGCCCTTCGTGGTCCGCGGCGTCCACGGCCAGCTCGCCCTGGGCCACAACGGCAACGTCATCAACGCCATGCGCCTACGCCAGGAGCTGGAGGACACCTGGGACTGTCGGTTCACCTCCTCCTCTGACTCCGAGGTCATCGCCCACCTGCTGGCCAACGCCCCTGGCAGTACCTGGGAGGAGCGCATAGGCTACTGCATGCGCACCCTCCAGGGCGCCTACTCCCTGGTGGTCATGGTCCGGGACACCCTTATAGGTATCCGCGACCCCCTGGGTGTCCGCCCCCTGTGCCTGGGCGAGATCAACGGCGGCTGGGTGGTAGCCTCGGAGAGCTGCGCCCTGGACCACGTGGGCGCCACCTTTGTCCGGGAGATCGAGCCCGCCGAGGCCGTCATCATCGACGGCCGGGGCCTGCGCACCTACCGCTGGCCCGGCTGGGACGGGCGCCGCGCCCTGTGCGTCTTCGAGATGATCTACTTTGCCCGGCCCGACAGCCTGCTGGACAACAAGGTGCTTTACGCCCAGCGCAAGGCCATGGGCGCCGCCCTGGCCCGGGAGCACCCCGTGGACGCCGACCTGGTCATCGGCATCCCCGACTCGGCCACCGCCGCCGCCGTCGGCTACTCCCAGGAGTCGGGCATACCCTTCAGCGAAGGCCTGATCAAGAACCGCTACGTGGGGCGCACCTTCATCCAGCCCAACCAGCGCCTGCGAGAGATGGGCGTTCGCCTTAAGTTCAACCCCCTGCCCGACATCATTGGTGGCAAGCGCCTGGTGGTGGTGGACGACAGCATTGTCCGGGGGACGACGACCCCCCACGTGGTGAGCCTGCTGCGCCGCGCCGGGGCCAAGGAGGTCCACATGCGCGTCTGCGCCCCGCCCATCGTCTCCCCCTGCCACTTCGGCGTGGACATGGCCACCAAGCGGGAATTGGTGGCCGCCAACATGAGCATCGAGGAGATCCGCCAGCTCATCGGCGCCGATTCCCTGGGCTACCTCTCGGTCAAGAGCCTCATGGAGGTGGTGGGTGGCACCGAGGGCGGGTTCTGCGCCGCCTGCTTCACAGGCCACTACCCCATCCCTGTCCAGCTAGAGATGGACAAGCTGGCCCTGGAGAGGCTGTAGTACCAGCCCCTGGCTAAGGTGCGCCAGGGGGGAATGCACGGCTTGCCCCTTCCCTTCGTCTCTCGTTCCAGGCGTTCTCTGGCCCCATGATGTCCGTGACCCTTCCCTGGGATTTCCTTGGGACGGGTAGTACTTTGGGGAGGTGGGTGGAGAGGTAGGCTAGCGGCGCACCGGCACGCCCTTGCTGGCCAGGTACTCCTTGGCCTGGGCGATGGTGTACTTGCCGAAGTGGAAGATGCTGGCGGCCAGGACGGCGTCGGCCCTGCCCTGGGCGAAGGCCTGGTACAGGTGCTCCAGGGTGCCCGCCCCTCCGCTGGCGATGACCGGCACCGACACGGCCTGGGATATGGCGCGGGTCAGCTCCAGGTCATACCCCTCCTGGCGGCCGTCGGCGTCCATGCTCGTCAACAGAATCTCCCCGGCGCCCATCTCCACGCCCCGCACCGCCCACTTGACGGCATCCATACCCGTGGGCGTCCGGCCTCCATGGGTGTACACCTCCCAGCGGGAAGCCTCATCCAGGGCCAGGTCCCCCTTGCCCCCGTTGGCAGCCCTGACCGTCACCTCCTTGGCATCAATGGCCAGGACAATGCACTGGCACCCGAAGGCCTGGGCCCCCTGGCTAATGAGCTCCGGGTCTCGGACGGCGGCCGTGTTGATGAACACCTTATCGGCGCCGGCGCGGAGCATACGGCGCATGTCCTCCACCGTCCGGATGCCGCCGCCCACGGTGAGGGGTATGAACACCTGCTCGGAGACGCGCTGCACCACCTCCACCATGGTCTCGCGGCCCTCGTAGCTAGCGTTGATATCCAGGAAAGTGATCTCGTCGGCCCCCTGCTGGTCATAATAGGCGGCCAGCTGGGCGGGGTCGCCGGCGTCCCGCAGGTTAACGAACTGAACACCCTTGACCACCCGGCCAGCCTTGATGTCCAGGGCAGGGATGATGCGCTTGGTGAGCAAGCTACTTCCTCAGGAGGGCCATGTAGTCTTTACCGTTGATGTCCCGCCACCAGATGAACCGAAGCCCTACCTTGGCCGCCAGCTCCTTGAGGTCGTCCGGGCTGACCCTTCGAGAGCGTGGCACATTCTCCCCCTCCCTGGGGTAGTGCTCCACCACGCCGGCCCAGCCTCGGTCTTTCAGCAGGGCTTTCACCGCTCTGAGGAAGCCCTCCTTGTCCTCCTGGTCATGGATGACAAAGGCCAGGAAGGCTGCGTCCATGGAACCCGGCGGGAGCGGAAAGTTGGCATTTTCGTTATGGATTATCTCCACGTTGCCTAGACGGGCCTCGGCCACCCTCTGGCGCAGCACCTTGAGCATCTCCTCGTCCGAGTCCAGGGCGTAAAGCTTGCCGTATATCAGGTGCTTGGCCAGGGGTATGCTGAAGAAGCCAGGCCCGGCGCCTATGTCCGCCACGTGCTGGTCTGGCTCCAGGGGAAAGAAGGTCATGATGGTGAAGGTGTCCAGTTCCTGGGCACGCTCCGCCGACAGCAGGCGCTGGATGAGCTCCCTGGTCTCTTCGGGGGTACGCTTGACAGTCATGATAAGCCCTCCGTGGTTAACTTTACTACAGAGAACGGGGACTAGGGAATAGAGTGTACTGGTTCAGTACATATGAGACAGTCGGGCTATTTTAGGGACCAGTTCTGGGTGGTGCTTAGTAAGATACTGGGCTGGGGTGTTGTAGTCCAGG
>DAOUBE010000245.1:0-2997 GCA_034432835.1 Dehalococcoidia bacterium
CCTGGACTACAACACCCCAGCCCAGTATCTTACTAAGCACCACCCAGAACTGGTCCCTAAAATAGCCCGACTGTCTCATATGTACTGAACCAGTACACGGCGTTGACGTCCTGGATGGCGGTTGCTAAACTCGGCGCCATCTCACCCATGCGCCGGAGGCGATGATGAGCGAGAGGCCTCGAATGAAAATCACCGACGTCAAAGTGGTCCAGCTACGGCTGGTCCGGGAGGTGGGGGAGCTGGAGCCAGCCTGGAACCCGGGGGGCCGCATGGCTTTCCGCATCGGAGGTGGCTCCTTTGTGGAGATACACACGGACCAGGGGCTGGTGGGCATCGGGCCGGGCCTGGACCCCCAGTTCCTGCCGGCCGTCAGGGCGCAACTGGTGGGCAAGGACCCCTTCGACACGGAGAGGCACTCGGCGGCCCTGCAGTACTACGTGCTGGGGATGCCCTACCGGGGCACGGCGGGGGTGGACATAGCCCTGTGGGACCTGATAGGGAAGGCCTGCGGGCAGCCGCTGTACAAGCTGTGGGGTGGCGGGAAGGACAGGGTGGTCCCCTACGCCAGCATGATACGCCTTTCCACGCCCGAGGAGCGAGCGGAGCTGGCGGCGCACCTCATGGAGCAGGGGTGGAGGGCTATCAAGCTGCGCCTTCACCACGAGACGATGAAGCAGGACATCGAGACGGTGGAGAGGGTGAGGGCGGTGGTCGGGGACAGAATGACCATAATGGTGGATGCCAACCAGGCCCAGTCCAGCGGTAACTGGCAGCCCGGGGTGCTGTGGGACTTCCGGCGGGCCGTGGAGACGGCCCGGGAGCTGCAGCGCCTGGGGGTGTATTGGCTGGAGGAGCCCCTGCCCCGGTACTACTTCGACCAACTTTCGGAGCTGCGCCAGCGGGTGGAGTTGGCCATCGCCGGGGGCGAGAATAACCGGGGTGTCCATGAGTTTGTCCAGATGCTCCAGGTGGGCGCCTACGATATTCTCCAGCCCGAGAGCATGGTCCTGGACGGGGTGACGGCGCTAAGGAAGGTGGGGGTGCTGGCTGAGGCCTTCGGGAAGAGGGTTGTGCCACACCACGGAGGGGGCGACCTGGGGGTGGTGGCCCACCTGCACCTGGTGGCGTCGTGGCCCCACGCGCCCTTCCTGGAGCTCCTCCACGACCCGCCCATTGGCGACTACCGCCACCGCTTCTCCATCATGAAGAATCCGCCCACGGTGGACAAGGAGGGGTGTATTAGCGTGCCCCAGGGGCCGGGGCTGGGGGTGGAGGTGGACCGAGAGCTGGTGGAGAGGGTGCTGTAGCCTCCCTGTGGTCCCCCCTTGGCAGGGAGGGGGGCTGGGCTAGCCTCCTTCGGCAGGGCACGCCCTGCACCAGGGCACAGCCCTGGACCCTTCCCTTTGGGTGCCTAAGATGGACCGTGTTTGGTCCCACCCGCCCTCGGGACGTTCCCAGGGGGCGCCCCCTGGACTCTCGGCAGGGGGCTTTGTCCCCTGAGGCCGTGGGCTTGATCGAAGGACTTACCCGCCTGGGGGCTAGTCCGCGGGCTGGACGGAGAGGGTGTAGGAGGCGGGCTGGCGGGTGGCCGGGGCCAGGGCGGCGATGACCACCACGGCCCGGGTCAGGTCGTCGCCGAAGCCGCTGACCACCAGCTCGCCCCGCATGGCCTCGTCCAGGGGCATTTGGCGCACCTGGGTGCCGTCGCGGCGCTGCTCGATGACCTGCACGATGTAGTCCTGGTGTACTAGGTTGTTGGTGCGGAAGAAGCCCTCGGCCTGCCACCCGGCGCCGTCCGTCTCGGCATCGTCGAAGAAGCCCAGCTCGGGGATGGCGATGTCGTCCAGGCAGAGGCCGTCGCCGTTAATAGCATCGTCGGTGACGTAGTTGAAGCGGACCAGCACCTTTTTACCCGCGTAGGGGGTCAGGTCCACGGATTCGTCGCGCCAGCCGCCGCTGGCGCCGGAGTAGCCCGGCCCGAAGCTGTTGCCTACGGGGTTGCGGGGTGTGGTGCTGGGGCCGGGAAGGATGTCCCAGGTGGCGCCGCCATCCTGGGAGACCAGGATGTAGGCGTAGTCCCAGTCCTCCTCGGTGTTGTACCAGATGTGATAGCGCAGGGTGGCCCTTTCCACCGCCCTAAGGTCCACCTCCCTGGTCAGGGTGGAGCTGATGGAGTCGCCCTGGTTGCTCCACCAGCAGTGCTGGCCGCTGAAGGGAGTGGTGGGAAGGATAGGCGTGGCCGTCTCCCCAGTGAAGCGCAGGCGGACGCTGCCCGAGGGGAGGGCCAGCTCGATGTACTGGGCCGAGGACTGGGGGAGGGAGCCCCGCTCTTCCCGTGGGGCACCGATGCGCTTCAGCACAGGCAGACGGACCTGCAGGTCAGGGTAGCTGTAGGGGCCGTCGCCGGGCTCATCCAGATAGTTGGCTACCACCCAGTCCCGGAAGACGTCGCGGAAGGTGACCCGGAAACCCATGCGGGCTAGATAGGCATCGACGCCTTGAACGCCGTCGGCGCTCTCCTCCAGGAGGAGCTTCAGGGACTCGTACCCGCCGTAGTGCTGGGCCAGGTAGTCGAAGAACAGGAAAGCGGCGCCGTAGTTGGGCACAGAGTTTGCCAGGCCCATGGGCCAGTGGGTGAGGGAGACGCCAGGGTTGGCCATGAAGGAGCTGGCCGAGGATGGACTGAAGCCGGCCACCTTGCTGGCCACCTCGGCGAGGCCCTCATTGACCCAAGTGTCCTCGGAGGGGTCGCTCCTCCAGTGGATAGCGTGCTGGAGCTCGTGGGCTAGGACGGCCAGGTAACCCGGTGAGTTAACGGGAAGGCCCTGGACGTTGATGTAGATCATCTCCCGCTGGTTGCTGTACTGGTGTACCTGGGTGGGGTACTCGTCGGTGGAGCGGTAGTAGCCGCCGGCGCCACGGATGTTGGTGTGGACGATGGGCAGGTGGGGGTCGTTGTCCACCCCGGGCTTCCACTCGTAGCCGAAGGTGGCGGTG
>DAOUBE010000246.1:0-4520 GCA_034432835.1 Dehalococcoidia bacterium
ACTCCGACACCTACACCCACCCGGCCCACCGTAACGGAGCCGTCGGGGACCGTGACTTTCGTGACTAACTTGGTCGGGCCCGTTTGTGGCTACCGATCTTCTTGCCCATATGGTGGCACTGCCATACCACCTGGAACCAATGACCACTATTTTGTCTTCGACGAGGCCACGGGGAACCCTATGTCGCCTTTCTTGGCGGAGAGTTGGGAGGTGGCTCCCGATGGTCGCAAGGTGACCATACGGTTCAGGAAGGGAGTGAAGTGGCAGACTCCCATAGAGCTTCGCGGCGAGTATCCCAACGGCTTTGGCGAGTTTGATGCTGAGGATGCGGTATGGTGGCTGAATGACGCCAACGGCGCCCTCAACCCCAAGAGCACCAACCCCGATGCCGGCGACTATGCTGCAGTATTTGGGCAGGCCCGAGTGGTGGACAAGTACACCATGGAGGTGGACCTCATATCGCCCATCTACTTCGGATTGCCTTTGAGTGAGTTTGGTGTGCTGGGTGCTCACTCCTGGCACAACTCAAAGAAGGTGTACGATGCCCTAGGCCCAGAGAAGATGGGTAACTACTGGGTCGGCACCGGGCCTTACGTCCAGGGCCGGTGGATCGGTAATGAGCGAGGCGAGGTAGAGGCGATCAAGGACCACTGGTACTACCCCAACGACCGGGTCCAGAAGTTTATCATGGTTCAGGTGCCAGAGGTCAGCAGCCGCGTTGCCATGCTCAAGGCAGGGGAAGCCGACCTTGGCGTAGTGGACTTCAAGCTGGTTCCCAACCTCATCAAAGAGGGTCTTATCTGGATGCCAGCAATGAAGAACGCCTTCGTTGGCGCCTCCATCATGTTCTCTGGCAACCTCTGGGAGGAGTTTAGCGCCAGAGACGGGTCTCCGTTGGAGCCGTGGAAGTCGCCCGTATATGAAAAGGATTACCCGTGGATAGGCCTGCCTGCGGAATGGCAAGACCGAGTGCCTTATCGGGACACGGATAACCCACCAGGTATGTCCGATATGGAGCAGGCTCGCCTGGTGCGCTGGGCGCTGTCCATGGCCATTGACCGAGACGGCCTGGTGAGGATTCTGACCGGCGGTCTGGGCACCCCCATCTACTCCGAGTACACCGGCCCCGAGTACCCCAACTGGGACCCCAACCAGACGGTGACCAAGGCAGAACTGGACCAGTACGTGGCCGAGCACGGCTGGACCAATGACCCCAGCGCTAAGGTACAGGAATCCGTCCTGAAGAACGAGCCCTGGCCGTGGAAAGTTCCCTATGATCCCAACCGGGCTAGGGAGCTTCTGAGGATGGCAGGCTACCCCAATGGCTTCGATATCACCCTGAACGCCTATGTGTGCGAGATCGGTGAGGTCTGCCTGGAGGTGGCCGATGCCATCACTGCGGCCTGGCAGGCCATAGGCCTCAGGGTTACCCAGTCCAGGGAGGACTACGGAGCGGTTATCTCCCAGCGCATGAGGAAAAGAGAGCAGATCTGGCCCACCTTGAAGAACGGCGATGTCCACAGCAACGTTTGGCCCAAGGACTGGCCGTTCCCGCCGGTGGACACCAGCCTCAGCCGCCCCGGTTGGGGCCCCGGTTTCGAGGCCCCCTTCCTGGCCGAGATGCACAAGAAGATCAGGGGCCTGCGGGACAAGGCTGAGCGCGAAAGGTTCCACGTGCAAACCGTGGACTGGATCATTTACTGGCACTTCTACGCTGGCGTGCTCCAGATACCCAAGGGTACAGTAGGTAACCCTGCTAAGGTGGTTAGCTTTGAGGGCCGCCAGGACCACTACTCCAACCAGCCCAACAACCTGAACCCAGCCTTCATAAGGCTGGCTAAGTAAAGGCTTGTAGGTGACAGTGGGTGGCTGGTCTCTGTGACCAGCCACCCACAATAATCATGCACCCCAGGGGAGGTGTGGGTGGGGTGACGACGAAAGCATATTGTGTTAAAGGGGTGGAATCATGCGGCGATTTCTGGTAAGAAGGCTTGCCTTTGTTATTCTTGCCTTTTTTGGCGCTACCATATTTGTCTTTGGTTTGAGCCGCATGGCGAAGGACCCGCGAGAACTTTTTATCCCGGACACGGGATACGGTATTAACCAACAGCAGTGGGAAGAGCTGGGAAGACAGCTAGGCTTCGATAAACCAGTGGTTGTCCAGTACTTTCTTTGGATAGGACGAATGCTAAAGGGTGACTTTGGCACCTCTTTAGGACAGAGAAAGCCCGTGATAGATATCTTGAAAGGAAAGTGGGGTGCTACCCTGCAGTTAGCCCTCGGGGGTTGGCTTTTCGCTGTGCTGGTGGGAGTACCCTTAGGGGTGCTGGCTGCAGTTAAGAGGGGTACAATAGTTGACCTTCTTGGGAGGGGATTTGCCCTTTTTGGCCAGGCCCTGCCGGGATTCTGGACAGGGATCATGTTTATACTCCTTTTTGCTGTCGTACTGCACTGGCTTCCGGCAGGGACACGGGGCACCTGGAGAGGTTTTCCCCTAGTCTGGACCAATATCAAGTACTATGTCCTGCCCAGTATAGTCCTGGGATGGCCGGCAGCGGCCGGGATCATGAGATTGACCAGGTCTTCTATGTTGGAAGTGCTAGACGCCGAATACATCAAGTTTGCCAGGGCGAAGGGAGTCAGCACGTGGAAAGTCATTTGGAAGCACGCCCTGCGCAATTCCCTCATTGTTCCCCTCACCTCCACCCTCTTCCTCATGGCTGGCTACCTCAACGGGGCCTTGGTGGTGGAGACGGTCTTCTCCTGGCCTGGAATTGGATGGATAGCCCTGAACCGTGCCGTATATGACAATGACTTCCCCCTGTTGCTGGGCTCAGTGTTTTTCTTCGTCTCCATATTCCTATTCTTCTCCTTTATAGCTGATGTGCTGTACGCCTACATCGATCCTCGCATCCGGTACCAGTAGGAGGTAAGGATGGCCCAGGTCAATGAAGCCCTAGTCCTGAGGAGGCCCCGTACTGGGCTGGGATTAGTTGTCACGGGTTGGCAAGCCCTCAGAAGATGGCCAGTCATCCCCTTTTTCGTTCTGACAGTCCTGGCGATAACCGGAATCTTTGGTCCTCTCTTTGCACCTTACGGTCCAGGGGATGTTCCTGGGGGCTTCGCTGACAGGCAGGTCCCACCTATGAGGGTTAGTGAGTACAGCGGGGTGCGCTATATCCTGGGGAGTGACCACGTGGGCCGGGACGTGCTGAGCCGTATTATCTACGGCGCCCGCATCTCCCTAATGGTAGCTGCCATCTCGGTGGCTAGTGGTTTCATCATCGGGACCAGCATCGGCCTGGTAAGCGGGTACCTTGGCGGCCTGGCCGACGAGATCATCATCCGCATCCTGGACATCTGGGCGGCCATGCCCTTCCTGATGATCGCCCTGGTGGTAGTGCTGGTCTTCGGCCAGAGCCTGCTGGTGCTGCTGGCGCTGCTGGCCATGCTGGCCTGGGCAGGGTTCGTCCGGGTGGTGCGCGCCCAGACCCTGCAGCTCAAGCAGATGGACTACGTATCCATGGCCAAGGTGGCGGGTGCCTCACCCTTCCGCATCATGTTCCGCCACCTTCTGCCGGGGGTCATTAATACGGCGGTGGTCATTGCGACCCTGAATGTGGGCGGGCTGATACTGGCCGAAGCGACCCTCAGCTTCCTGGGCGCAGGCATACCGCCCCCCACTCCGGCCTGGGGCGTCCTGGTGTCCGAAGGCAGGGACTACGTGGACTCGGCCTGGTGGCAGACGGTGTTTCCCGGCTCCTGCATATTCCTGGTGGTCATGTCTCTCAACTTCCTGGGCGACTGGATGAGGGACCGCTTCGACCCTCGCCTGCGCCAGGTCTGAACCGGAGACCAGACACCCCTGGAGGGCCGGCACGGCCTCCAGGGGTGTTCTTTGTCTAGCTGTCCCTGGACACCCCCTCTCCTTTTTGTAGTACCATATAAGCCTCCTATTGCCATTGGTGGACACATAGGCCGAATATCCCGTGGAAAGAGGCCGTGTGCCCGCCCAATCGTTAGGGGGGAAACCCAGGGTCCACCCGCACCAAAGGGACTGGCACAATAGTCAACACAGGAGGACCATGATGCTGGGACAGGCTTCGGAGCACCCGCGGCGTATCTACCCCTTGAGCCCGGCCAAGCTCACAGAGGAGCAACTGGCGGTGGTCTTCGCCATGACCTCGCGGCGGCCAGAGCCCTTCAGCGAGATTGCCCAGCAGGTGTCCCAGGAGAAGGCCGCCCAATTCCACGAACGCTGGGTGTTGGGCTATGGCCACGCCTCGGTGGCAGAGCACGCCATCCTGCACATGGCTGTGGAGAACATATCACGCCTGGCCTGCGATACCCTGGAGGATAACCGCCTGGCCTCCTATACCGAGAAGTCCTCCAGATACCAGGTGCTGGACCGGGGTTACTACCACGTTCCCCAGGAGCTTCAGGACCCTAGGCTGCGGGAGCTCTACGTGCGGACCTGCGACCACCTCTTCGACACCTATCACTATCTCCTGGAGAAGAGC
>DAOUBE010000247.1:0-4977 GCA_034432835.1 Dehalococcoidia bacterium
CCTGGACTACAACACCCCAGCCCAGTATCTTACTAAGCACCACCCAGAACTGGTCCCTAAAATAGCCCGACTGTCTCATATGTACTGAACCAGTACACGAAGTTGACACAGCCTTGGGGCGCTAGATATAGTATCTGTGGGAACGCCTCAAGAGAACCCCGAGGCCTCGCAGCCCGCGGGCATTCCTGATAGTGGCGGTGGCAACGTAGCTCAGCGGCAGAGCGGGCGCTTCATAAGCGCTAGGTCACTGGTTCGAATCCAGTCGTTGCCACCAGTTGCCTTTAAGTTGCATCCCTCCTGACAGCCGCATATAATTTATCATGCGGGCGGTTAGCTCAGTGGTTAGAGCGCCTCGTTCACACCGAGGAGGTCAGAGGTTCAAGTCCTCTATCGCCCACCACCCCGCTTAAAACCACGTGCCGAGGTGGCGGAATGGCAGACGCGCTACGTTCAGGGCGTAGTGCTCGAAAGGGCATGTGGGTTCAAATCCCACCCTCGGCACCAAAGCCAATGTTCCGGGCGCTTGTAGCTCAGCACGGACAGAGCGCAGGGTTGCGGACCCTGAGGCCGTGGGTTCGAGTCCCGCCAAGCGCGCCATTTCTTGTGTAGAAAAGAGAGATCAGGGAGGAGAGAATAGGGAAAAGGGGTATGGGTAGAGTCTCTAGTCTCGGTCCTCTCTATTCTCTAATCTCCGACTGGGCGGTTAGCTCAGAGGTCAGAGCACCTCGTTTACACCGAGGGGGTCGGGGGTTCAAATCCCTCACCGCCCACCACTGAGGCTTCTGCAGCCCTTTCCCTGGACCCTCTGGTAGCCCTGCAAGGCTCTGCCCAAGGCGGCTGGAGGCTTCTTTATTTCCAGGGACTGGTTTGTCCCCGCCCTTCTTTGCACAGATGTGAGAGGCACCGCCAAGACACCGGCCCAAGAACGCGGCCTCGGCTGGGGTGCCAATGCCCCTGAAGGCCGGAAGAGCGGGCCTCTGGCCGTGGCGCCTAACAGTTACCATCTTCTCTCGGAGCCCCACTGCTCTCTACCCACCACCCCCTTTGTACCCGCGGCAGCCCTTGGACAGGTTGGTGCAGGCCCAGGAGTGACAGTATTGAGGCGAGAATAGGAGCCCGTTCTAGTATCACGGTAGGTCGGCATCTTTCAGGAAAAGACCCCCCTGAGGACCTGGAGGTATGGAAGTTATCTAACCGCGAAATGGTCCTGGTGCAAGACCTGCACGCTTCTCTTTGGGTGCCCAAGATGGGCTGTTGGCTGTCTCACCCTCCCGGCAGGGTTCACCCTGCGCCCATAGTTTGGGTGCCCTGCTCCTCATGGGGAGGTGAAGCACATAAGGGAAGGCCCAGAGCTCGCCCTGGTGACCCTAAGCCCTGGGCGAAGCAAAGGGGGCGAAGGGGCCTGCCTTGGTGGAGAGGAGGTCAGGGAATGAGGGTTCCCAAGCCGCCGAATTCCTTCGGCGGTACATGCCCTCCACATTCCCCCGCCAAGGGAGACCAGAGGGTTCTAGACCCTAGGCCTGTCGCCCTCGGTATGCCCCCCGGACACCCAATATGGAACGGCCGGTCGCGGCCCTCAAACAGGCCGGTCTGGGGAAGACGCAGGTACAGTACTCCGGGCGTGGGGGAAGGTCAACACATATGGCGGGAGTATGGCCTGGGGCTGATTGCCGGCGGTGAGCGGAAGGCAGCCTACGCCAGCGGCAGGCTGGTCCTTCCAGCCTGGCCAGGGTCCATGCCCTGAATGGCCTGGTGAAGCTCGTTGACCAGAAGCCGGGTGAGTTCGCGGCGGTCCCGAACGCCCATCTTCCGGTACACGTTGCGCAGATGGGTCTTCAAGGTGTCCCTGGAAATAACAAGCTGCTCCAGGATCTCCTCGGTGGAGGCACCGTTGAAGAGGAGCTGAGCTACCTCCTGCTCTCGGGGGGTCAGCCCAGCCTGGAGGTAGCGCTTTCCCAGCCCCTCCGTAGCGGCGGAGGGTACCGGGGCCCTGGCGAGGGTCTCCCTCAGGGCCGGTGCCATCGCCAGGGTCAGGAACAGCACCAGGGCCGAAAGATAGGTCGCCACCTCTTGCTCGTCCTGGACCAGCTCCCCCAGCCCTCCCACCAGCACCAGCCCTAGGAAGATAGCTAGCACGTTGGTACCCAGGCCCAGCCCGTAAGCCAGGCCGCTCCGGTGCCCCATCGACAGGTCGGCCAAGGCCACCCACACGAACACGTCCAGGAAGGCGAACCCCCCTATGAGGGTGCTGTGCACCGAAACGTCCCGCAGGAACCCTCCCAGCAGGCCAAAGGCAACGAATCCAGTCCCCACTATCACGGCCCCCAGATGGGCGTCAAGCCGCCGGCCCACCTTATCTGCCAGAAGGCCCGCCGGGAAGAGGAGGACGATGTAGGGCAGCACACTGTAGTACTGGAAGAGGCGCGGATGGCCTGCACTGACTACCGGCAGGACCAGGCCGTACATGACCCCACCAACCAGATAAACGCCGAAGAGGAAGGGCAACAGCGGCCAGTAGGTGACCAGCCGCATGGGCCTTAGGGCCAGGGTACCGGGTGGAGCGCCGGACCCTGGGTACCCCGATTCCCTCCCCAGCAGGATGAATACTGGCGCCGCCAACACCAGCACCAAGGCCGCCCCTAACAGCAGGGCCGGGACGGATGCCCACTGGGTGGCCGCGGCCGCCAGGTAGAGGACAACGTTGGCCCCGGCGGCGCTCAGCGCCAGGACCCGTCCCCGCCAAAGAGGCGGCACCGTCCGGGCGAAGGCATCGGCCCAGGCGATGACCAGCGGAGCCGAGCTCAGCCCCGCGGCCCCAAACAGCACAACCCTCCAGCCATCGGTCGGGGAGGCCAGGGCCAGCAGCAAGGTAAGGGCCACGCAAACCAGCAACCCTAGGGGGAAGTAGGAGACTATGGCCTTCCACCGGAAGGCCGCCAACCCCGACACCAGCAGGCCCAGGGCGTGGGCCCCAGCGAAGGCCTGTACCACAGGAAGGGGATCGAACTGGCGCTCCGACGCCACAAGGCCCAGCAGCGGCCCCTGAAGGGGGAAGGCGAGCAGCCACCCAAAGAGCAAGGTCAGGCCAGCCACCAGGGGCCAGGCCCCCGTCAGGGCCTGCCAATAGCCAGCCACCGCCGAGCCAGCCAGCACACTAGGGAGCCGCTGCCACCCGTGGACTCGCCCGGACTGCCCCTGGCTCACCATGTCCCAAACCTCCTTAGTACTGCAGTACTACTGTTCCGTCCCGCCCCTCAGTGTACCGTCGTCGTTTACATACTTATCACCCTTTGGGGTGATATGAAAATTCAACCATGGCCATTATTTTTGATTAACAGAGTCATTTCGTCAATCATTTCGACGTTTCCCTTCGGGCTAGTCTGTTAGGTTCTCTCACTCTTTTGTACAAGTCTAGGCTTATGAAGAGGTTGCTCATTACTAAATTGGTCATTGCCATTGTAGGGATCCTCATTCTATTCAGCGCTGCCCACTCCGGCCTGGCCCAGGACCAGGCCCACTTACGCATCACCCAGGTGGTGCCTCTGGGAGCCCAGGAGCATCCCTTCGACCTCCTAGAAATAAGGTTCAACCGGCCGGTGCAGGACGGCACTTTCTCCCTGGCCGACGTGGCCCTTGGAGGGCCGGAGGGCAGCATCACCCCCAGAGCGCTGACCCGGGTGACTGCCCAGAGCTACCAGTTGGACAACGCCGGCCTCACCGGGCGCGGCATCTACTGGCTGGACATCGGGACAGATATCCAGGACATTCAGGGAACGCCCTTGGACCAGGACGGGGACGGGACCCCCGGGGAGGCCGGGCAGGACCGTTACCGCGCGGCCCTGGTAAGTACCGACCTGACCATAAGTGTCAACGACACCACCTACCAGGGGACCTACTTGGTCATTGCCGGGGCCAGGGCCAGCATCACCGGCTTCCACAACCTGGCCGGCCTTGGCCTGTTCCAGGAGGCCGTGGTGGGCCACGCGCCCCCCAGCGCCGAGCAGGAGCAGGGGCTTAGGCTCTCTCTACGAGACTCCTTGTGGATAGACTCCTCTTCGCGCATCGATGTCTCGGGACGGGGCTATGGGACCTACACTACTGTGGGCAACACCACCGAGGGAGGGGCCACCGGCTCCTCGGGCGGCTCCTACGGAGGCCTCGGTGTGGACCGCCACGGCTCCTCCAACCTCCCCTACGGCGACCCCAAACTCCCCAACCACCATGGCTCGGGTGGTGCGGGCGAGCGGGGGACGGGTGCCCCAGGGGGCGGGTTGGTGCACATCACAGCGGCCAAGGCGGTGGTAGATGGTGCCATCCTGGCCAATGGGGCCGACGGCATCGAGTGCTGCTTCCGGACAGGGGGTGGGGGCAGTGGTGGGAGCATACTGTTGAACGTGGGGAGTCTTACTGGATCAGGGCGAATAAGTGCCAATGGTGGCAATGGAATATCAGACTCCGGCTCCGGCGGCGGCGGACGCGTCGCGGTGTACACTTGGGGTCAAGTCTCCATTCCCAGGGCCAGCATCACCGCTTCGGGAGGCACAAGCCAGACAGGCGCCGGAGAGTCAGGCTCTGTGTTCATCTCCCACGAGGCCGCACTCTACTGGGTTGAGCCGCCGGAGCCCTTCCTCCACGACATCGCGACCTTGCGGTGGCTGGCCCTGGGCGTGGACCCCTCCAAGTCAAAGGCCGAGGTCACGGCTACAGGTCCGGCCGGTACTCTAACCCTGGGCAAGGGGTTGGACATCCTCGAGGGCATCTCGTGGGATACTACAGCGATCCCCGAGGGCGTGTACGAGCTGAGTGTCACCCTCCGCGAAGGCGCCACGTCTCAGGTCATAGCCGAGGCTACCCGGACCGTCCTGGTGAACAACTCCGTGGAGTGGCACCGGGGCCGCATCCTGTCCGCCGAGACCTGGACCAGGGACCGCGTCCACCTGGTCCAGGGTGATCTGCGCATCGCTCCCAATGTCCAGG
>DAOUBE010000248.1:0-10636 GCA_034432835.1 Dehalococcoidia bacterium
CCTGGACTACAACACCCCAGCCCAGTATCTTACTAAGCACCACCCAGAACTGGTCCCTAAAATAGCCCGACTGTCTCATATGTACTGAACCAGTACACCTCATTGACAAGGGGCTGGAGTGGTGCGTAGAATTCCAAAGGGACTGCAAGGTTAACGCCTGCCTAGAAAAAGGACAAAATGCTTAAAATTCGCCTTCGACGAGTAGGGAAAAAACACCAGCCTTCTTATAGGATTGTAGTAGCCGACTCGCGGGCTCCCAGAGACGGGAGGTTCGTGGAGCAACTGGGCCACTACGATCCCTTGAGAGACCCGCCCGCGGTGAGTTTGGACGAGGCACGGGCCAGGGAGTGGCTCCAAAAAGGGGCAAAACCAACTGAAGCCGTGCTTCGTATCCTCAAGTGGAAAGGAACCTCGGAGAAGGTAGAGGGTCAATGAAGGAACTCATCGAGTACATCGCCAAGGCTCTAGCCAGCAAACCGGAAGAGGTCAAGGTGACGGAAGAGGTGGAGGACGATCGGATAGTCTTCAAGCTGGAAGTAGCCCCGGAAGACAAGGGCAAAATCATTGGGAGGGAGGGGCGGGTTGCCCAAGCAATGCGAGTGCTCCTCCGTGTGGCGGCGGTGAAGAACGGCACCAGGGTCCTCCTGGAGATCGTGTAAGTCAGGCCTCCATCCTCTGGAGGCCTTTTCAGGACCGGCCGGCGGGTGTCTAGCCCCAACCGGCCAGCAGACCGCAGCAGCTACGGGCGCTCCGACTGTCCCCGGCCACCCGATAGGGCACGCCTAGGACCGCGACTTCTGCGTACTCTTTTTGCCATGGCGACGCCAGCACAACAAGGGCGGGAGCCGTGGGGTAGCTTGCTTTGACCAGCCCCACAGACCAATGGTAAAATTCCTGTGCAAAGCCTTCCCGTATAAGGACTGATATGGCTGGTCACTCAAAATGGGCACAGATAAAGCACCAGAAGGGTGTGACCGATGTGCGCCGGGGCCAGCTTTTTACCAAGCTGGCCCGGGAGATCGCCGTGGCCGTCCGCCAGGGTGGGCCCGACCCCGACGCCAACTACCGGCTTAGGCTGGCTATCCAGAAGGCCAAGGACAACAACATGCCCATGGACAACATAGAGCGGGCCATACGCCGGGCCGCCGGGGGCGAGGCGCAGGAGGCGCTGGAAGAGGTCATCTACGAGGGCTACGGGCCGGGCGGCGTGGCTATACTGGCCCAGGCCCTCACGGACAACCGTAACCGCACGGTGTCCGAGGTCCGGTCTGTCCTGAGCAAGGCCGGCGGCAACCTGGGTGAGTCCGGCTCCGTGGCATGGAACTTCGAGGCCAAGGGGGTCATAACCCTGGAGGTGGAGCCCTCCCGGGCTGAGGATGTGGCCCTTCTGTCCATTGACGCCGGCGCCGACGACGTGAAGGTCGAAGGGGGATACGTCGAAATCTATACCCCCGTGGACAGGCTGGAGCAGGTCCGCAAGGAGCTAGAGGACAAGGGTATAGCCGCCAGGTCGGCCGAGATCTCCATGGTGCCTAAGACCATGGTGCCTCTGGATGACCAGCGGGCGGTCCAGGTATTGAAGCTCATGGACGCTCTGGAAGAGCTAGCCGACATCCAGAAGGTGTACTGCAACGCCGATTTCCCCGAGCAGGTCCTGGAGCGGTACCGCCAGGAAGGCTAGGTGCCTCAATGCGAGTCCTGGGCATAGACCCGGGGACCCACCGGATGGGCTACGGCCTGGTGGAGGACGTCCCCCGCCTCCGGGCCCTCCACTGGGGGACCCTCACCCCGCCAGAGGATACTCTGCAGGAAAGGCTGCACTTCCTCTACACGGCACTGAACGAAGTCATCCAGCAATGGAAGCCCCAGGAGATGGCCGTGGAGGAGCCTTTTGTGGGTAGGAACTGGCGGTCGGCCCTGGCCATAGGCCAGGCCCAGAGTGTCGCCTTCCTGGCCGCGTCTCAGTGGGGGCTCCTGGTGCATTACTACAGCCCCGCCCTTGTGAAGCAAAGGGTGGCAGACCACGGCGCCGCCCCCAAGGAGCAGGTCCTGCGGATGGTCGCCCTTCAGCTTGGCCTCGCCCCCGGCTCCCTGGCCCCCGACGCCTCCGACGCCCTGGCCGTTGCCCTGTGTCACGTGTTCCAGAGGCGGTTAGGGGCGGCCCTGGCGCGGGAAGTCAGGCTGGGGTAGCGGAGGCTGCCGTGATCGTTGGCCTTCGAGGGGTGCTGGAGGGCCGAGGCACGGACTGGGTGCACGTGAGGGTCGGCGGGGTCACCCTCCAGGTCTGGGTCCCTGCCACAGACATCCCCGAACTGGGAGGCCCGGGGCAGGAGGTGTACCTCCACACCCACCTCCAGGTTAAGGAAGACAGCCTGGCCCTTTATGGCTTCGCCCGGGAGGAAGCCCTCAGAATGTTCCATACCCTACAGGAGGTCTCTGGGGTGGGGGCACGGCTGGCGCTGAACATGCTCTCGGCCATGAAGCCCGAGGCCCTGGCCCAGGCCATCGTCTTCGGCGATGAGAAGGCGCTGGCCAAGGTGCCCGGCGTGGGTAAGCGGACGGCAGCCCGGGTGGTGCTGGAGTTGAAGGACAAGCTCAGGCGGGAGGGGGTGGCGACGGGGCCCTCCGCTCCCTCCTCCGACGACGGTGAGGTGGTGGCGGCCCTGGTGGCCTTGGGATACTCCACGTCAGAGGCTCGGCAGGCAGCGGCCAGCACAGCCTCGGAGGACGGGCTAAGCCTGGAGGAGAGGGTGCGCCGCGCCCTTCGGCACCTGGCCGGTGGCGGGTAGCCCAAGGCCGGACGGCGCATGGCGGGGCCTCCGGCAGCCAGAGACAGGGCAGCCCAGTAGTGTGATAGTACCATAGAGAATTCTAGTGCTCCGGCTTAACATTGACACAGTAGATATACGCTAATAGAATTCACCATCAGAGTACTGGACCATAAACTACAGCATTGGAGATGCAATGGAAGAGCCAGGCCGGCACCAGAGCCCCTTGGGCACAGCGGGGACCGCTGGCTGGCTACTTGTCTGAGGAGCGCGTCCTAGGGTACCCACAAGGCTAACTCCAGAATATCGATCACGACACGGTACCATATCCCTCCGCAAGTCCCCCAGCAGTGTACGAAGGGCCTTTGCTGGGCCTTTGGTGGGGGCAGGAGAGAAGACCTTATTGCAGCCTGGATGGCGTAAGAGAATTGGGGATGTGATAGTCAGGCGCCCGCGGTTGCGGGAGATAGCGCCCGTCATCATCCGCAGCGCGCCTCCCCGGCACCCATCGCGCCTGTACAGCTCTCCGTTCCTTCTGCTGGCAACCTTCGGCCTGCTCATCGTCATGGGGGCCGTACTCCTGATGTTGCCCATTGCCAGTGCGGCAGGGACGTCCACTTCCGCCGTTGTGGCCTTCTTCACTGCCACCTCGGCGGTGACGGACACGGGCCTGGAGGTAGTGCCCACCCCGCTGTACTGGAGCGGCTTTGGCAAGGTGGTCATCATGGTACTGATGGCCCTGGGAGGGCTGGGCATCATGACCCTGGTCACCTTCATACTAGTGGTCCTGGGACAGAGGGTCACCCTGCCCAACCGCATGGTCCTGCGGGAGTCCCTGGCCCACCAGGGATTCGGAGGGCTGATACGGCTGCTGTTTTACGTTATGGCCGTAGTGGTGGTCTTCAACCTGCTGGGGGCCATAGTCCTGTTTCTGGCCTTCCGTTCTGACTACACCAACTGGCAGGCCATATGGCAAGGGCTCTTCCACTCCATAGCCGCCTTTAACAACGCTGGGTTCTCCATTTTGGAGGATTCCAGTAGCCTGAGCCGTTTCTGGAACCAGTACGACGTGCTGGTCCCCATGGCGACTCTCGTTATCATAGGCGGCATAAGCTACACGGTGATCATAGACGTGCTGGGGAAGCACCGGTTTTCCCGCCTGTCCCTGGACACCAAGCTGGTGCTGACGGCCAACCTGGCCCTGTGGGTGCTGGGGTATCTGGTGATGTTGCTGGCGGAGCTGCGCAACCCCCAGACCCTGGGGCACCTCAGCCCGGTGGACCGGGGGATGGCGGCCCTGTTCCACTCGGTGAGCGCCCGCACGGCCGGGTTCAGCACCATAGACTTTGGGTCGGTGGAGCAGGTGACCAAGCTGTTCTACGTCGGGCTGATGTTCGTCGGGGGGGCGGTGGGTTCCACGGCTGGAGGTATCAAGGTGAACACCTTCGCCATATTGATGGCGGCGGTGTTCTCCTCCATCCGCGGACGCATGCAGGCCGAGGCCTTCGGCAGGGAGATCCCCTTCTGGCAAGTCCATAGGGCCTTGAGCATAGCCTTTTTGGGCCTGGCCATGACCTTCGGCATCACCCTGCTGCTGCTGGCCACGGAGCCTACCACGCCCTACATCGACCTGCTGTTCGAGACTATCTCGGCCTTTGCCACCGTGGGGCTTTCCACAGGCATCACTCCGGAGCTGTCCCTGGCGGGGAAGGCGCTCATCATGCTGACCATGTTCGTAGGCAAACTGGGGCCTTTGACCCTTGTGCTTATACTAGCCAGCAGTGAAGAAAGGCCTCTGTACCGATTTGCAGAGGAACGGGTTAAAATAGGTTAATGGAGGCCGCATATGAAGAAACAGGTTGTCGTGATAGGAGTGGGAAGATTCGGCGGCAACATAGCTAGAGAAGTGTACCAGATGGGCCACGACGTGTTGGCCATCGATACCGACGAGAACAAGATCCAGGCCATGCTGGGCCAAGTGACCTACGCGGTCAAGGCCGACGCCACCAACGAGACGGTCCTGCGAGAGCTGGGCGTGCCCAACTTCGACGTGGGGGTGGTGGCCATCGGCTCCAACATCCAGACCAGCATCATCGTCACCGTTCTGCTCAAGAGCCTGGGCATACCCTTCATCATCGCCAGAGCCATCAATAACCTGCATGGAAATACCTTGGAGCGCATCGGCGCCGAGAAGGTGGTGTACCCGGAGAGGGAGATGGGTTCCAAGGTGGCCCACATGCTATTCAGCCCGGGGGTACTGGACTACATGGAGGTATCGCCCGACTTCCGTATAGTTAAGATCAAGCCCCCGGACCACATGCTGCGGCAGAGCCTGGAGCAGGCAGGGCTAGGCGGCCCCAGGGACAAATACCACGTGACGGTCCTGCTCATCAAGCGGGGGAGGGACCACATCCTGATCCCGGCCCCTGACGAGGTGCTCCGGCCGGGCGACCTGCTGGTGGTGGCGGGCAAGGGGGAGCAACTGGCGCGCCTCCAGACGGCCGCCAGGGAGCGAGGGCCAGAAACGCAGCTTGAACCAGCCCAGACCCGTACCTCTTCCAACGGCTCTCAGTAGAGGCGCCCCAACGGCCATGGTTGCGTGCCCAGGGGGATACTCTTATAATCTTGCCCTTAGAACGTCCCCCATCACCAACCTGTTGCTGTTCGAGCCTCGCCTATGGTTGTTCTGAACGCGAAAAAGATCCTTGTGCCCGTGAGCGGTAGCGAGAGCGACATGGAGGCCTTTCGCCTGGCCTGTAGCCTTGCCCGGGAGAACAGGGCCAAGCTTTACGCGGTCTATGTCATAGAGGTGGGGCGCGACCTGCCCGTGGACGCCGACCTGGGCCCCGAAACCCGCAGGGGGGAGGAGGTGCTGTCGCGTATCGAGGCCATCGCCAGGGAAAAGAGGTGCGGGCTGGAGGCGGACATTCTTCAGGCCCGAGAGTCCGGGGCTGCTATACTTCAGGAGGCGGTGGACAAAGACGTGGACCTGATAATCATTGGAGCGCCGTACAAGCGGCGCCCTGGCTCCTCCGTGCTTCACGATACCATAAACTACCTGCTGAAGAACTCTCCCTGTCCGGTGCTGGTGCTACGGGAGGGTATGCCAGTGCAGGTAGCAAGTTAGGGGCCTATGCAAGTCCTCATCATGGGCTGCTCCAGGCTGGCGGCGCTGGTTGCTCGGTCGCTCTCGGCCAAGGGCCACCACGTAAACGTCATGGACATGGATGTCCAAGCCTTCCGGAGCTTCTCCCCCGACTGGTACGTGGACTCCTTCATTGGTGACGGTACCCAGGCCGATGACCTGCAACGGGCCGGCATCGAGCAGGCCCAGGCTTTCCTGGCCCTTTCGGACAACGAGAACAGGAACACTATGGCTGCTCAGGTGGCCCTGCACACCTTCCGCACGCCCAAGGTCATCTGCCTGGTAGAAGACCCGGAGCGCGTACCCATCTACAGCAAGCTTGGCCTGGGTGTGCTATGTCCCAACAAGTACGCCCTGGATTCTATTGAGGCCAGCCTGTTCCAGCAGGTAACATGAGGCTGAGGGACTATAAGGGCAAGCCTGGCCCTTCTTTCCCTCTACTCCCTCTTCCCAGGAGAAGGCAGTGTATATAATCATCGCTGGCGGCGGCAGGGAAGGCTACCAGCTTGCCAAGACCTTCCTGGCTCTGGAGCACGAGGTGCTCCTCCTAGACTCCGACGCCTACCGGTGCGAGCTGATAGCCGAAGAGCTGGGGAGCGTAGTCATGTGCCGCAACCCGTCGGAGGTGCAGACCCTGCGGGAGGCGGGAGCCTCCCGGGCGGACCTGGTCATAGCCGTCACGGGCCGAGACGAGGACAACCTGGCTATTTGCCAGATATGTAAGGAGCTCTTCAAGACGCCCAAGACCCTGGCCCTGGTGAACAACCCCCAGAACGAGGCCCTTTACCAGGCCCTGGGGGTGGACATAGTGGTCAACGTGACTCAGATCATCCTCTCCAAGATAGAGGTGGAGATACCTGGGCATCCCTTCGTACATCTGAGCAGCCTGCGCAACGGGGAGAGCGAGCTGGTGATGCTGCAGGTCCCGCCCGACGCCGCCGTGGTGGGGAAGCGACTGGAGGAGATCGTCCTTCCCCCCAATAGCTTCGTGTCCCTGGTGGTCAAAGAAGAGGGCCCCCTGATGCCTGACGACGATACCGTGCTGGAGGCGGAGGATGAGGTGGTGGTGGTGACCAACCCGGAGGAGGAGCAGGTGGTCTGGGAGACCCTAACAGGGGTGCAGAGTGGCTAAGCGAATCGCATACTTTGGGCCGGCGGGCACCTTCACCCAGGAGGCGGCGCTGAGGTACGACCCCAGCGCCGAGCTTGTTCCTTTCCCCAGTATCACGGCGGCGGCCCTGGCGGTGCGCTCGGGCATGGCCGACGAGGCCGTGGTGCCCATCGAGAACAGCCTGGAAGGCTCGGTGACGGACACCCTGGACCTGCTCATAAGGGAGGACAGGCTGTTCATTCGCCACGAGCTGGTGCTGCCCATTGAGCACTGCCTGCTGGTAAAGGGGGAGACCCAGATACCCGACATACAGGTGGTCTTCTCCCATCCCCAGGCGCTGGGACAGTGCCGGGGGTTCCTGGAGCGGTGCTTCCCCAAGGCCCAGCTAGTGGCCTCCCTGAGTACGGCGGCGGCGGTGGAGGACATGAAGAAGAGCCAGGCCCCGGCGGCGGCCATCGCCCCGGCCAGGGCGGCGGAGATCTACGGGGCCCGCATATTGGCCCGGGGCATCCAGGACAATCCCTCCAACCGGACGCGCTTCGTGGTCCTGGCGCCCTCGGACCACCCACCCACGGGGCGGGACAAGACCTCCCTCTGCTTCTACTTCGGTGAGAACCGCCCAGGGGTGCTGTACGACGCCCTGGGCACCTTCGCCAGGCGCAAGATCAATCTGGCCAAGATCGAGTCCCGGCCCACCAAGGAGGTGCTGGGGGAGTATATCTTCCTGCTGGACCTGGAGGGCCACCGGGAGGACCCCCTGGTGAAGGAGGCCATACAGGAATTGAAAGGACAGGCCTCCCGGGTGAAGCTCTTCGGCTCCTACCCCCGCTGGTCGGAACCCAATGCAGAATAAAGGTAAAGTTAATAACTACGTTGCCCTTGAAGTTACCTCTGTCACCTAGCCTCCCCTTCTCCTACCCCTGGCCCAAAGTGGTATACTCTCTTTCCGAGTTGTCCAAGAGTTCGGGAGGTGTGATATGACCTCGGCAGCAAGGTACCCTGGGGTAGCTTACAGCGTGACCATCCGGGCCGAGTATCCCAACGAGATCGGGATGCTGGCCAAGATAACGTCAGCCATAGGTAAGGCGGGCGGGGACATCGGGGCCATAGACATCGTCTCTTCCAGCCGGGAGATCATTATCCGGGACATCACCGTCAACGCCAAGGACATCCAGCACGGCCAGGAGATAGTGCGTAGGGTCAGGAAGGTACCCGGCGTGCGCATCATCAACGTCTCGGACCCCACCTTCCTACTGCACCTGAGGGGCAAGATAGAGATGCGCAGCAAGGTGCCGGTGAAGACGCGTAACGACCTGTCCATGGCCTACACACCGGGGGTGGCCCGGGTGTGCATGGCCATCCACGATGACCCCAAGGCCGTCTGGACCCTGACCTCTAAGGCCAACACCGTGGCGGTGGTCTCCGACGGCACGGCGGTGCTGGGCCTGGGGGACATAGGCCCGGAGGCGGCCATGCCGGTGATGGAGGGAAAGGCCCTGCTGTTCAAAGAGCTGGCGGGGGTTGACGCCTGGCCCATCTGCCTGCGGACCAAGGAGCCGGACAAGATAGTAGAGATAGTCAAGGCGCTGTCCACGGGTTTTGGCGGCATCAACCTGGAGGATATCTCGGCGCCCCGCTGCTTTTACATAGAAGAGAAGCTAAAGCAAGAGGCGGACATACCCATTTTCCATGACGACCAGCACGGGACAGCGGTGGTGGTGCTGGCAGGCATAATCAACGCCCTTAAGGTGGTGAAAAAGCGCCTGAGCGACCTCAAGATCATCATCGTTGGCGCGGGGGCGGCGGGCGTCGCCACCACCAAGATCCTCCTGTCGGCAGGGGCCAGGAACGTCATCCTGTTCGACCGGCAGGGTCCCCTCAGCCGGAAGCGGGACTACGGTGGCAACGGGTACAAGAAGTGGGTGGCGGAGAACACCAACCCCGACGACTTCAGCGGCACCCTGTCCCAGGCCATGGAGGGGGCGGACCTGTTTATCGGGGTGTCGGGGCCGGGGGTCCTGAAGCGGGAGGACGTGCTGCGCATGAACCGGGACGCCATGGTGTTCGCCCTGGCTAACCCAGACCCGGAGATCATGCCCGAGGAGATAGAGGGGGACGTGGCCATCATCGCCACAGGCCGGTCCGACTATCCCAACCAGATAAACAACGCCCTGTGCTTCCCCGGCATGTTCCGCGGCGTGCTGGACGCCCGGGCCAGGGAGATCAACGACCAGATGAAGCTGGCCGCGGCGGAGGCCATAGCCTCGGTCATCCCCTCCAGCAGCGTGAGCGCCGAGTACATCGTGCCCAGCGTGTTCGACCCCCACGTGGTGAGGGCGGTCTCCAAGGCGGTGTCCGAGGCGGCCCACAAGACGGGCGTGGCCCAGCGGGCCCCCCGGCGCGTTGGGAGCTACTCCCTGGCGGGGGTGCACTAGGACAGGCTCCCCCTGGACAGGTGCGGACTGCCGGAGAGCCCTGCCCGGGAGGGGCCAGGAAGGTGGGAAAGAGCCACGGAGGTGTAAATGGCTGCCAACCTACCTGAAGGCGTGGTGAAGCTGCTCCAGCGGCCCGTCTTTGCCCATGTGGCAACGCTGATGAAGGATGGCTCGCCCCAGGTAACGCCGGTGTGGATAGACACCGATGGCCAATACGTTTACATCAACACAGCCGAAGGCCGCATCAAGCCTCGGAACCTACGGCGGGACGGGCGGGTGGCCATCTCCGTTATGGACACGGCCAGGCCTTACCAGGACTACGCCCTTATACGGGGTAGGGTTGTGGAGATCACGCCCGAGGGGGCGTGGGAGCACATAGACAAGCTGTCCCGGAAGTACAACGGCCGAGACTATCCCCGGCGGCCGGGAGAGGTACGTCTCAAGGTGAAGATCGAGCCCCTGAAGGTGGGGGGCCCGGCCGCCAGGGGATGAGGGCACTGGCACCGGCACCTCTGTGGCCTCAATAACCCTACCTCTCCCTCCTTGGTGCCCTCCGCGGCCGGCCTACGGGCCTACGGCCCCTCGTCATAGTACTGGCGGATCTTGCGGGCCGGGAACAGGCGGTACTGGTAGCGGGCCAGGGCCTCCTCCTTCAGGTCCATGCCCAGCCCTGGCGCCGTGGGCAACTGGATGTAGCTGTTCTCCACCTTAAAGGGGTTGACGGCGATATCGTTGCCCAGGGGCTCCAAGGAGGTGGGGTACTCCATGATGAGGAAGTTGGGGATGCAGGCCGAGGCCTGGATGCTGGCCGCCAGGCCGACGGTGGTGCTGTTCCAGCCATGGGGCGAGACCACCACGTGGGAGGCCTCGGCCATGGCGGCGATCTCCCTCAGCTCCAAGATGCCTCCTGTGTTGCAGATATCAGGGTTGATGATGTCCGCCGCCCGCTTCTCGAAGACCTCACGGAAGTCGTGCTTGGAGTACAGGGCTTCGCCCACCACGATGGGTATGTCCACGTGGCGGCGCACCTCGGCGATGGCGTCTATGTTCTCGGGCGGGCAGGGCTCCTCGTACCAGAAGGGCTTGTACTGCTCTATGGCCTTGCCGACGCGGATGGCATGCATGGGTGCCAGGCGTCGGTGCACCTCCACCAGGATGTCGGTGTCGGGGCCGGCGC
>DAOUBE010000249.1:0-9144 GCA_034432835.1 Dehalococcoidia bacterium
GGCCACCTCCTTTCTGGTCTATTCTCACCCAGAAGTGTGGCCCCTTCTGCTTCTACTTTTCCACGCCTACTGTCTCATATCTATCTGAACTTTTTCAGTACACGGCATATCTGAGCTGTCCTGCCAATCTGGACACCACTTCCCCCATGGGCCCCTCTGGAAGGGACTTCAACCAGGTGGGGATTTATCGTATAGTAGAGAGCGACTTAACACGTATCTCAAGGAGAGAGAATTGGTCGTACTCGAGACTCGGCTGCCCAACCTGCTGTACCGCGGCAAGGTAAGGGACACCTACGCCCTGGGCAAGGACCTGCTGCTCATGGTCGCCACCGACCGCATCTCCGCCTTCGACGTGGTCCTTCCCACGGGCATCCCCCAGAAGGGTCTGGTGCTCTGTCACCTCTCGGCCTTCTGGTTCAGGAAAACAGCTCACATTGTGCCCAACCACTTCATAGCCTTGGCCAGCCAGGCAGCCGCCCTCCCTTCCCTCAGGGATATCCCCCAACTGGCCTCCCTTCCAGCGGACCTAGCCCAGCGGTCCATGGTGGTGCGCCGCGCCCGCCGCATTGATATCGAATGCGTGGTGAGGGGGTACCTGGCCGGCTCGGCCTGGGCCGAGTACCGTAAGAGCGGCACCGCCTTCGGCATCCCCCTTCCCAAGGGGCTGCTGGAAGGAAGCAGGCTGGAGCGGCCCATCTTTACCCCTACCACCAAGGCCGAGACCGGCCACGACCAGAGCCTGACCATGCAGCAGGTGGTGGAGATGGTGGGCGAGCCCCTGGCCCGGGAACTGGAGGAGAAGAGCATAGCCCTCTATCAGTACGCCCACGACTACGCCCTGACCAGGGGGATCATTCTGGCCGACACCAAGATGGAGTTCGGCTTCATCGACGACAAGCTCCATCTCATCGACGAGCTGTTCACCCCCGACTCCAGCCGGTTCTGGGATGCCTCCCTGTACAGGCCAGGGCAGTCGCAGCCCAACTTCGACAAGCAGTACGTGCGCGACTGGCTTACCCAGAGCGGGTGGAACAAGGAGCCTCCCGCCCCGGAGCTGCCAGAAGAGGTGGTGCACAAGACAACCCAGCGGTACCTGGAGGCCTACTACAGGCTAACTGGAGAGAAACTGAACCTACAAGGGAGTTGATGGGTGTGCCTAAGTCCAAGAAAAAGCCCGAAAATGTGAACACCACAGCGGCGGAGCGGCTTAGGGAGCGCAAGCGCTTGGCCCAGGAGCGCCGCGAGCGAAGACGCCGCATGCGCCAGTGGCTGTACCTGGCGGCCGCGGCCATCATCGCCGTACTGGTCATCGGCAGCTTTGTGGTCTCGGCGCTGCCAGGCCGCACGCCCCGGCCCTCGGGCGACAACCCGGGCACCAGGGTGGCCCTGATGCCCATCCTGTACCCGCCCAGCAACCACATCCCCGACGGCAGTAGCTTCGACGCCTATAGTACCACTCCGCCAACCTCGGGCCCCCATTACAACACGCCGGCTGAATGGAAGATCTACGACCAGGAGGTGCGGGACGAGGCGGTGGTGCACAGCATGGAGCACGCTGGGGTGGTCATTAGCTACAATCTGGACGACCCAGCAGCCATAAACCAGCTAAAGAGCATTGTGGAAAGCTATCCCCGGCAGCCCTGCTACCTCATACTGCGTCCTTACTCCAAGATAGACAAGGGTAAGGTGGCCCTCACCGCCTGGGGAGTCATGGATGTCATGGACGGCGTTGACGAGCAGCGCATCCGCAGGTTCATCGACGCCTACAGGGGGAATGGCGGGCCCGGCGGCAACGCCCCCGAGCTATTCCCTTGCTGAACTAGCGGCGCGCAGACAGGGGCCAGCCTCTCGCCCTGCCACAGACCAGGGCGGCGGCTGGCCCTGGTGCGAGACTATGGAGACAAGGAAACAGAGGTGTTCCTGGCAAGAGTCTATGTCACGCTAAAGCCCACGGTGAACGACCCCGAAGGCCAGACGGTACTGGGGGCGCTGAAGAGCCTGGGCTTCAATTCCATCGAAGGGGTACGCATGGGCAAGTACCTCCAGCTCCGGGTCAACGAGTCGGACCGGGCCCGGGCCCAGAGGCAGGTGGAGGAGATGTGCCGCAAGCTGCTGGCCAACCCGGTCATCGAGGAGTACCGCTTCGAGCTGGAGCCGCTCAAGGGTAGCTAGCACCGCGGCCCTCCCGGCGCTCTCCGTCTAATAACGCTCCCCTGGCCACCGTCACCCACTCCTTCCCTTGAAGGCTTGCTACACCACCGTTTTCATGAGAGAACGTGGCCTCCCAGAAGCAGACCACTAGGTCCTGGGAATATCCCACACGGTCCTGATGAAGTGTCATTTTAAGGGAGCGCAGCGACCGAAGAATCCGGAGGGGAGGTGGCCCACCTCGCCAGGCTCTTCACCTCCGGCTCAAATGACACCTGTCACCCCGCCTTGACTGGCTACCAGTGGGGTAAGGGGATGAGGGTAGAAAGGTAGGGGGCATGGCTATGCACCCCTACGAGGGGGCCCACAGCCCCCTTCACTAGGAATCGTCCGGTCCTGTTGAAACCCTGAGAGGGTGGCCCTCAACCAGGGGACCCCTCCACCCAGCGGATGTCAGAGGAGTAGAAGACCGAGTCCCCTGCCGGGGGTGCCAATACCGAGGGCGATTAGGGCACCTTGGGGGCCACTGGGGCCTCAGCCGCTGATGGTGCCTTTAGTGCTGGGCACATCCTCGCCCAGGCGGGGGTCCAGCTCCAGGGCCTGGCGCAGGGCCTTGGCCAGGGCCTTGAACAGCGCCTCGGCCTGGTGGTGGGCGTTGGAGCCGCTGAGCAGCCGGGCATGCAGGGTGATGCGGGCTTCGTTGGAGAAGGCCTCAAGGAAGTGGCGCACCAGGTCCCCCGGTAGGTCCTCCACGTTCTCCTGTGCCCACTTCACGTCCACTACGGCGTAGCTCCGACCACCCAGGTCTACCGCCACCATGGCCAGGGCCTCGTCCATGGGCACCAGGGCGTGGCCCATGCGCCGGATGCCCCGGCCGTCGCCCAGGGCCTGGCGGAAGGCCCTTCCCAGGGCGATGCCCGCGTCCTCCACCAGGTGGTGCCAGCCCGAGGGGTCCCGGGAGGCCTCCAGGCTGATGTCCATGAGGCTATGGCGAGATATCTGGGACACCAGGTGGTCCAGCATCCCGTTGCCGCTCTTCACCTGATAGCGCCCTGCGCCGTCCAGGTTCAGGGATACGGTAACGCTGGTCTCGCCGGTCTTGCGGGTCACGGTAGCCTGGCGCTGACTCATCGGCCCGCCTCCAGTTCCTGCCGGAGAGCCTCCAGGAAGGCGTCGTTCTGCTCAGGAAGGCCGATGCTGACACGAATGAAGTCCTTGAGGCGGGGGTCACTGAAATAGCGTGTGAAGATGCCCCGGCGTCCCAGGCCCTGGAATATGCTGTGGCCGCGGCCTTGGGGGAGCTGGACCAGGATGAAGTTAGCCTGGGAGGGCCAAGGGAACACGCCAGGAAGCTGCCGCAGCCCGGACATCAGGCGCTCCCGCTCGGCCACTAGGGCGCGGACCCGCTGGAGGAGGAAGTCCACGTCCTTCAGGCTGGCCATGAGAGCCACCTGGGCGGCCAGGTTGACGTTGTAGGGCGGCTTCACCGTCATCATCACCCGGGCCACGTCCGGATGCATGACTCCCAGGCCCACCCGCAGGCCCGCCAACCCCGCCCACTTGCTGAAGGTGCGCAGGACTATCAGGTTGGGGTACTCCTCCACCAGGGGCAACACGGTGCTACCGCAGAACTCAAAGTAGGTCTCGTCCATCACCACCACAGCCCCCAGCTCCAGCAGAGCACGGACCTGGGCCTCCGTGGCGGCGTTGCCTGTGGGGTTGTTGGGCGAGGCCACGAAAATGACCTTGACGCTCCCGTCCATGGCCCGGGCCATGGCCTCCACGTCCAGGTCAAAGGTCTCGTCCCTGGGCACCCTCACCACGGCGCCGCCGGCCGCGTCCAGGGTGAAGGCGTACATCCCGAAGGTGGGGGTGGGGACCAGGCCCTTCTCCCCCGGCTCCACGAACAGCTTCACCACCAGGTCAATAATCTCATCGCTGCCATTGCCCACCACGATTTGCTCTTCCGCCACGCCCAGGTACCTTGCCAGGGCACGGCGCATCTGCCGCTGGTAGGGGTCCGGGTACAGGTTGTACTCCCGGTAGCTGCCCAGCGCCTCCAGCACCCTGGGCGACGGGCCGTAGGGGTTCTCGTTGCCGTTGAGCTTGATCACCTTCTCGGGCGGGACTCCGGCCTCCCTGGCCAGGACCTCCAAGGGGTCAACGCCCTCGTAGCCCCCGACCTTCCGGAGGTGGGCTCGCATAAGGCTAACCGGCTCCGCTGCCTTCTTTACCATCTCGCATACGCTCCAGCCGGACTTCCACGGCGCGGGCGTGGGCCGTCAGACCCTCGGCCCGGGCTATGGTGGAGACCACGGGCGCCAGCTTTCTGAACTCCTCGGCCGACATACCTACCACAGGCACCCGCTTGAGGAAGTGGTGAACGCTCAGGGCCGACGCGTACCGGGCCGTGCCGCTGGTGGGCATGACGTGGCTGGGCCCGGCCACGTAGTCCCCCATGACCTCGGGGGAAGAGGAGCCCAGGAAGACGCCACCCGCGTGGCGCACCTTGCCAATCCAGGCCCAGGGGTCGCGCACCAGGAGGCACAGGTGCTCCGGGGCCTGTAGATTGGCCAGCTCCAGAGCCTCCTCGATGCTGTCCACCAGAATAACGCACCCCTGGCCGTCCAGGGAAGCCCGGACCAGGTCACGACGCTCCAGTCCTGCTAGCTGCCTCTCCAGCTCCTCCTGCACCTGGGCCGCCAGCGCCTGGGAGGTGGTGATGAGGATGGGCGAGGCCAGGGGGTCGTGCTCCGCCTGGGCCAGCAAGTCGGCGGCACATTCGGTGGGGCTGGCACTGTCGTCGGCCACCAGAAGGGTCTCGGTGGGCCCGTACAGGCCGTCGATGTCCACGTCGCCAAACACCATCTTCTTGGCCAAGGTGGTGTAGATATTACCTGGGCCGCATATCTTGTCCACCTTGGGCACGCTCTCGGTGCCGTAGGCCAGGGCACCGATAGCCTGGACACCCCCTATCTGGAAGACCCGGTCCACCTCCGCCAGCTCGGCGGCGAAAAGGACAGCGGGGTTGATCTGGCCTTTCCTGCCGGCCGGAGTAGCCAAGATGACCTGGCTGACGCCTGCCACACGGGCGGGGATGGCGGTCATGAGCACCGTGGAGGGGTAGGAGGCTGTGCCGCCTGGGGCGTATATGCCCACTCGTTCCACCGCTGTCACCAGCTCGCCCAGTCCCTGGCCAAGGTCCAGCCAGGTCCTGGGCAGGCTCTGCTGCTGGAAGGTGCGGACGCGCTGGGCGGCCAGGGTCAGGGCCTCGGCCAGGGGCTGGGGCACCTGCCGCTTGGCCTTGACCACCTCCTCGCGGGGGACCTCCAGGCGCTCCAGGTCAACCCTGTCCAGAAGGCGGGTGTAGTGCTTCACGGCGGCGTCGCCCCGGTGACGGACGTCGTCCAGGATGCGGGCCACCACCTGGGGCGGCGACAGCTTCTCGCCGAACAGCTCCTCGCTGCGGTCGGCCTTGGGCCACTGCCCCTCCAGGGCCGACTGGCGGCGGCGGGCCAGCTCCTCCTTCGCCTTAGTCAGGCCTTGGACCACTCTTAACGCCACTCAGGTACTCCCTCGCCACGGTAATAAACTCTTGTGCTACGCGCTGTTGGAACCCCTCCACCTTGTGCCGGGGCACTACCTGGTATATGGCCTCCAGGCTCTTGGGCATACCATGAAGAAAGTCCTCGATGAGGGCCAGGGCGCCTCCGGTGTCCTCGGGATGGATGCGGCGGGCCATACGCTTCAGCCTGTCCCAGGTAACCTCCCATGTGGTGAACTCCATAACCCATTGGCGCCACTGGGCCAGGGTTTCGGGACCTATGAACCCGACGTCCACGCCCACCTCCGAACCGGCCAGGAGTCGCCGAACCTCCGCCATTCCCGCCAGCTCCTGGTTGGCCGCCAGGTCCAGCTCTAGCTGGAGGGCTCTGTCCCAAAGATTGGCCTGCATGGCGTGCTCGGCGTGCTCCGTGCGTCCGAAGAAGGGCCGGTACACCTCCATTATCCAGGCTTCGTCGGCCAGGATATGGTGGAAATAGCCCAGGAGGAAGGCCCGGGTGGGGCCGTTGAGACGGGAGGCGTCGGACAGGCCAGGGTGAGCGCTGAGCAGCCCGCGAACGCCCGCCCCCATCTCCTGGAAGTCCAGGGGGGCGAAGTGGGTCTCGTCCCGGGGGCTGCGGGTGATGGTGCGGATGTCCGGCGCCGTGCAGCCCAGGATGAAGCTGCCGAGGTTAGCCTTCAGCACCGGCTCGTCCACCAGCTCTGCTCCCTGGAGGGCCAGCTTTATGTGGGCCGGAAGGTTAGGCACAGGCTCGCCTCCACTCTCGTCCAGGCCATGGCACACCCTGAGGAGTGCGGTACCTCAGCGGTACGTCTTTGCCGCAGCCCTCAGGCCGTAGTTCGCGCGTGTTCAACCTTCCCTCCCCAGAAGCTGGAGCAGGTGTTCATAGGCGTGGCACCGCTCCCGGAACAGGTAGTTCACCTGCACCGAGGCTATGTCGGTGGCCCCAGCGTGGCGCAGGTGGTCCACCGCCTCTAGCAACTGCTCCCGAGGCACTATGAGGCTCACCTCGTACCAGCCCTCGCTGTCGGCACCGAAGACAGGGGCGACGGTGGGGCCTTGCAGGCCCGACAGTTCGGGGCGGCTGAGGACGTGGGAGGCCACCTCCTCTGGGGAGCGGCCGCGGATGTTGGAGGTGATGCGGTAGTAGTTCCCCGCCGTCAGGTAAGCCTCCATTCTCTCCAGCACAGCCCGGGCCAGCCGCAGGGCCTCGGGCCGCTCCGCCAGCAGCCTCAAGTTGCCTATGAGACAGGCCTGGGAAGAGAGGATGGTGCCGTCCTCCAGGGTCTTCAGCCGGTTCTCCCGCAGGGTGGTGCCGGTGGAGCTGATGTCGGCGATCATGTCAGCGTAGCCGGCCGCCGGGGCCGCCTCCAGGGCCCCGCTAGCGGGCACAAGGGTAAAGTAGTTGATACCCCGGCTGAGGAAGTACCGCTCCACCAGCCTGGGGTACTTGGTGGCCACGCGAAGCTGCTTCCCCTGCTGGCGCAGCTCCAGGGACAGGTCGGCCAGGTCATCCATGCTGCTGATGTCCAGCCAGGTATCGGGCACGGCCACCACCAGCTCGCAGGAGCCGAAGCCCAGGTCCTCCATCACCAGGGCCGCCGGGCTCTCCTCCCGCCGGTACTCCAGGAACCGGTCCAGGCCCACTATGCCCAGCTCCGCGCTGCCCTCCTGGACCTTGTGGGTGATGTCGGCCATGCGCTGAAGGAGCACGGTAGCGCCCTTCAGGCCGCCCAGGACACCGGTGTACCGCCTGGAGCTGGCCCGCTCCAGGGGAAGCCCGCAGGCCTTCAGGAAAGCCAGAGAGGGCTCGTAAAGCTCGCCGTCGCTGGGCAGGGCAAGGCGGAGCATGGCTACAGGCTCCCCACCGGGTGGAAGGAGACCTTCCCATCCTCAGCTACCAAGGCTACCTCACCCAGCCCGCGGGACCGGGCGTAGTCCAGGGCCTCCTCCAGCCCCCTGCCCATCAGGTCCACCTCCACCGACCGGCCCTCCTTGCGCAGGCTGCTGGCCAGCTCCCGGGCCACCTCCAGGGACTGGCCGTTGGCCGACACCAACAGCACCCCTGCCGGCCTGTGCTGGTGGTGCCCCTGTTCCACAGCAGTCATCAGCTCCGCCAGGCGCTCCACGGTGAAGGCGAAGCCCAAGGCGGGAACGTCCCGCCGGCCTCCCAGGGTCTTTACCAGGGTATCATACCGGCCACCTCCTCCCAGGGAGGTGCGGGTGGACAGGTGCTCCACCTCGAATACTACGCCGGTGTAGTAGGCGATCTCCCGGGCCAGGGACAGGTCCACCGTCAGGGGGACACTAGCCAGGTCCCGCCGGTCCAGCAGCGCCACCACGCGCTCCAGGCGTGCCAGGGCCGAGGGGTCCAGCCGCTCCTCCTGCATGACGGCGTGGGCCTGAGAGAGGGCCGGGCCGGGCTTGCCCTTGACCTGGGCCAGGCGGTAGGCCACCTCCAGGGCCTTCTCCACCCTGGCGGGCTCGTCAGTGCCCCGGAGCTTGCGCATGACCCGCTCCACGATGGCGCGGGGGTCCCGTTGGCCCAGGGGCGCCCCCTCCACCCGCTGGAGAAGCTGGCTAAGGAGCTCCTGGGCCTTGGCCTGCTCCAGGCCCTCGGCCGCCAGCCTCATCTGCTCCTTGAGCCTTTCATTGCCCAGCAGGTGGCTCTGGATGGCGCGTTCTCGTACGGCGGCACGGCCCTCAGCACCTGTCCCCAGTAGGCTGACGTTGCTCAGGATGAAAGCCTTGGCCCGCTCGGAGAGGCCCATGGTGCTCAGGATGGTGGTGTAGAGCCCCACATCTCCCAGGACCAGCCCGTGGCCGCTGAGCCCCAGGTTGGACAGGGCCAGCACCGCCAGCTCCAGCACCTCGGCATCGGCCAGGGGGCTGGAGGAGCCGATAAGCTCGGCGCCCACCTGGGTGAACTGGCGCAGGCTCTGGCCTCCCTGGTACCGGAACACGGGGCCAGCGTACTGGTACCGCAGGGGTAGAGGCAGCTCCTCCTGGTGCTCCAGGTAGTGCCTGACCACGGAGGCGGTGTACTCTGGCCGCAGGCTTATCCGGTTGCCCCCCTGGTCGGTGAAGGCGTACATACGGGTAGCCAGCTCGCCGCCACCCTTGCGGAGGAAGAGCTCCGTAGGCTCCAGAATGGGGGTCTCCAGCATCCGGTAGCCGTACAGGGACAGGAACTCACGGAAACGCTCCTTGACCGTCCTGAACCGCAGCCAGGCCGCCTCCGATAAGTCGTTCATGCCTTGGAGGTGCTGTATGGTCTCCATATTCTTCCTACGGCGGCTATTGTACTATAGGCGTAACGAGGGGTTCAACGATGTGTACTGGTTCAGTACATATGAGACAGTCGGGCTATTTTAGGGACCAGTTCTGGGTGGTGCTTAGTAAGATACTGGGCTGGGGTGTTGTAGTCCAGG
>DAOUBE010000250.1:0-3772 GCA_034432835.1 Dehalococcoidia bacterium
CGGGCCTTGGGCAAAGAGGTCGCCTGAGGGTAGCCCTGGTCCAGCCCCTACTCAACCCACACCCGCCAGCGGCAGGTAAATGGCCGCAGTGGTGGCGCCCCCCACTACCGTGCCCAGCAGCACCTGGTCCCACGAATGGTGGGCTGTTTGCACCCGGGCCCATCCCACCAGAGGTACCAGCACCCCTAGCGACCCCAGCCATGGGGCTACCGCCGCTGAAAGTACCAACACCGCGCCGGTGAGCGTCCCGGCGTGAAAGCTGAGCTTCTTCCAGCCGGTGAGAGCAACCCCAGCCGCCGACGCGCCCACACCCGCTGCCGCTGCCGCCTGGAGCTCCCGGGGAGCGTGCAAGACCACCAGCAGGGCCAGACCCGCCGCCACCAACAGCAGAGGGACTGGCGCCAGTCTGAGCCGCTGGTCTCCCCGCGTCACGAAACGGTCGGCGGCCCATCCCAGGCGGAGGGTGAAGATTAGGAAGCCTAGGGGCAGGACGCTGGTGAAGGTGGCCGCCAGGGCCCACCACCCCAAGGCCGAGAGAGTGCTACTGGAGCTGGTGAAGGCGACAGCCCCCAGGGAGCCCACAGCCACCCATGGTGGGTTGAACACGTCGCTGATGACCTGCGCCAGCCTCCGCAATGGTGACCCTTCGCCGCCTGTAATGGTACTAAGACCTACCCACTGATTCTAATACCAATACCAACCGCGCCGTGAGAGCCTACCGGTCCACCCCCTCCTCAGGTCAGTTTCCCTGGCATAGAGTACAGCCCTGGCCTGGGCAGGCCCTTGACCCTCCTCCCACTGATGTGTTTCACCTCTCTATTAGGAGCAACGTGGCCAAACTGTGGGTACAAGGCGGGCCCTGCAGCGGCCGAGACCAGAAACGGCATGCACCGGTGCGCCAAAACCTTTGTGACCTGGGCGGAAGGCCATGGGTAAGAGTCCAGGTCCGGGCTGCGGTCAAGGCACGGGACTCGCTCGGGGGCCTGATAAACCTGATAAACAAGGAAAGGGCCGCTCATCCTCACATTGGTCCAGGATGGCGGCCTTGGAGCCTGACGGTTGCCTACGCCTACAGGAGGACTACTACTCATCCTCCACGCCGTGGTTTTTCAAGTAGTCCACCGCGTTCTGGACGGTGATAATCTGCTCGGCCTCCTCGTCGGAGATCTCGATGGTCTTGCCGTCTTTGGAGAACTCCTCCTCAAAGGCCATGATGAGCTCCACCAGGTCCAGGGAGTCGGCGTTCAGGTCCTCGGTGAACGACGCCTCCGGAGTGACCGCCGCCTCCTCCACACCCAGCTTTTCTACGATTATGCTCTTGACTCGGTCGTAAACAGTCGCCACTCTCACGCCTCCTCTAGGTGCTGCCGTTGCTGGGACGGCTGGGCTCGAGCTGTGATTCAACGACCGAGCCCAGGACGCCGTTGACAAACTTTGGGGAGTTATCCCCTCCGAAATGTTTGGCCAGCTCCACCGCCTCGTTGATGACCACCTTGGGCGGTGTCTCCTTTTGAAAGAGCAGTTCAAATATAGCCATACGCAGGATATTCCTGTCAACTACAGGCAGTTGGGACACAGGCCACGCCGGTGCGAACCGCTCTAAGGTGGTATCTATACTGGACAGGTTCCCTCGAACACCATGGACCAGTTCCCGGACGAAACTGTGGGCCTCCTCAGGCAGGGAGCTTTGCTCCAGGAGCCGGGCCAAGCAATCGTCCGCCCCGTGGCCGACGGCGTCCACCTCGTAGAGGGCTTGCAGTGCCACCATCCGTGCCTTGCGCCTTACAGGAAGGCGCCCCTGCCTGGTCATACCATGTCCCGGTTTCTTTTAAAGTGCTCTACCTCTGTTACTATTTGGCCAGGGCTCCAGCCAGTTCCGCTGCGGTGATTGCCCTGGTCTCTGGGCTTATACGCTTGACCAGGCTGGTGAGTACCTTGCCCGGCCCAAACTCCACGAAGTTGGTGACCCCCTGGTCCGCCATGGTGCGTACAGACTTCTTCCAGTTGACACAGCCACAGAGCTGGTCTATAAGCTCCTGCTTGACCTCCTGGGCTGTTGTCAGGGGCTGGGCCGTACAGTTGGCTACCACGGGTACTACGGGGTCCCTGAAGGAGAATTGGGAGAGCGCCTGCTTCAGGCCTTCGGCGGCGGGGGCCATGAGGTGGGAGTGGAAGGCCCCGCTGACCGCCAGGCGGATGGTCTTTCGGGCGCCCCGGGCTGTGGCCAGGTCCATGGCCCGGGCCAGGGACAGCCTGTCCCCGCTGATGACGATCTGGTCTTCCGAGTTAACGTTGGCGATCTTGACGCCGGTCTCCAGGGCGATCTCTTCCATGGTGAATTCGTCCAGTCCCAGGATGGCGGCCATGCCGCCGGGCCTGAGGGAGGACGCGTACTGCATCAGCCGGCCCCGCTCCTGGACCAGTCGGACGCCGTCGGCCATGCTCATGGCTCCCGAGGCGACCAAGGCTGTGTACTCTCCCAGGCTGTGGCCGGCGGAAAAGGCCAGGGGCCCCAGGGCCTCCAGCCCTACGGCCTCGTCCACTGCCTTGAGGTAAGCCAGACTTACCACCAATATGGCCGGCTGTGCGTTGGTGGTCTTGTCCAGCTCCTCCCGAGGGCCCTCGAATATGAGCCTCGATAGAGGCCTGTTCAGGACATCATCTGCTTCTTGGAACACTCTTCTTGCTGCAGGGGAATTCCGCCACAACTCCTCACCCATGCCCACATGCTGCGTTCCCTGCCCGGGGAAGATGTAGGCTGTCTTTTGTGGCATCTCCCTCTTCCTTTTCCCTCCTTAAACTTCTTCGCTTACCGCTGAAGGCCAGGCCCCTGGCTGGCTATTATCCCTCGCTTCGGGTCTTGGCCTCAACGGCGATGACCTCCCTACCTCGGTAGTAGCCACAGTTAGGGCAGGCCCGGTGGGGCAGCTTGGCGGTGTGGCACTGGGGGCAGGGAGTAAGGGAGGGGGCCCTCAGGTGGCGGTGAGCAGCACGAGCACCTTGACGGGCCCTGGTCAACTTTTTCTTGGGATGCGCACCCATAGCGTATCTAATCTCCTGTGATGATAGGAAAGGTTAACCCTCGCCCCTGGGAAGCAGGCGGGTAAGGGGCGCCCAGCGAGGGTCGATGACGGGGCTCTGGCAGCCGCAACGGCCCGTGTTGAGATTCTTGCCACAGGTGGGGCACAGTCCTGCGCAGTCCGGCCGGCAAAGGGGCTTCATGGGAGCGCTAGTTATCAGGTACTGTCGGACCGCCTCGTCAAGGTCCAGCATGTGCTGCCCGGTCAGAGTGAAGGTGCCCTCTGCACTCTCAGGGACGAACAGCCTTTCCCCAGTGATGATGTCCACAATGGGGAGGTACTCCTCTTGGATGGAGAGTTCCATGGCCATGGGGAAGCGCCTAAGGCAGCGGCTACACGTGGTCTTCCTAGACACCTTAAGCTGCGCACTGGCCCAGATTCCCTTGTCCGTGCGCATCAGGTCCAGGGTGCCCTTCACGTGCTCGGTGGTGCCTTCCTCGGATACCACGTCATCGTCGATGGCGTAGCTCCGCGTGGCGCCGGAGTGCTCCTTAAGCAACTGGGCTACGTTGAACTGCATCACTAATTCCTACTAGTCCGTCCCTGTCAAACCAAATCGTTATTATATGCACAATCCACGGGTTATGCAAGGATGTGTACTGGTTCAGTACATATGAGACAGTCGGGCTATTTTAGGGACCAGTTCTGGGTGGTGCTTAGTAAGATACTGGGCTGGGGTGTTGTAGTCCAGG